>CAZEIY010000001.1:0-38648 GCA_964512375.1 uncultured Rickettsiales bacterium
CGTTGTTGGCTTGGGCGCAAAGCGGCGACCCCGCGGAGAGCTTGAAGTCCTGGTACCGGCGGGGACAGCGGCGGCCGCCCGCGCTGCCAGCGGTCAGGGCGAAGGGCACCGTGCCGATCCTCACCCGCGGCAGCAGCGCGCCGTTGTCGCTGAGCTGCACCCAGAGGCTGCCGGTGGGCGAGAAGCCATCGCGGCGGTTAAACCGTGCCAGGTCCAGGGGATCGCTGTCGCCCACCGGGATGGTGTCTTGTCTTAGTTGGACCCGACAGCCAGTTGCGCTGCTCTCGTCGTCGACAAGCAGGTGCGCCGAGGGGAAGGGGTTGGCGTTGCTCGTTCCGAGCAGTCCCGCTTCATTCGCGATCGAACAGGGACCTGCAGGTGCGGGGGGCGCGCAGCCAGCGCAGCAGGCGAGCGCGCTGCAGAGTAGGAGAGTCAGGGTCTCGTGAGTCATCGCAGCGCTCGTTGATTCTGCAGTGGCCTTGCCGTAGGAGTGACTCGAATCGTCCTGGCAGCGCAGTGCCTTGTCAACAGTTCATCGACTTCGGTTGGTGGTTTACGGTTCACGGTTGGCTCGGCGATTCGTGCTCTCTGAGACCTGCTTTGCTAGAGGTTCTGCCTGCTACTCTGTGGGACGCGTGCTCTGTTCATCCTCAGGACTCATCTCTTGACTCGATTCCGCCTCCGTATTGTCTTCGTGCCTTCAGCGCTCGTTCTTGCGTTCGCAGTGTTGGTCCTGACGCTCGGCGTTCAGTGCGGCGAAGTGGTCTGGGAGGGCGATGACCCCGGCGAGTGTGCGGACGCTGCTGACAACGACCTCGATGGTCTCTTCGACTGTGACGATCCCGACTCCAGTGGTGCGCCGGTCTGCTTCGACGATGAACCTTGGGGTGATGACGACAGCTTCGGGGATGACGATGACCTGCTCTCCGGCGACATCCTCCTCGTGCCGGACACCGATTCGCTGGGGCTGTCCCCGATGAAGGCCTATGGCGTGTCGCTCGTAGATTTTGATGAGGATGGCCGCCCAGATGTGACCATAGCGGCCAAGGAGCGCCTCATTCTCATGCGCAACCTTGGCGACTGGAATTTCGAAGATGTCACCGAGGCGTGGGGCCTTGGGAGCGCCCAGGGGGATCGGGTGACTCAGGGACACGCGGTGATCTGGGCTGACATTGACGATGATGGTGATCTGGATCTGTTTCTCGTGCGCCGACTGCGAATGCGAGACGATGGGCCGGGCGTGCAGTCGAGGATGTCCTCGTCGTTGTTTCTTCGCACCGGCCCCAGCACGCTGACGGACCACACCGCTGCGTCAGGGCTCGATGTGGACGGCTTCTGGGAAGGCCCCGCTTTCAGCGATCTCGACGGCGATGGAGACCTCGATCTCATCGTGCTGGGGGGCATCAACTCGGGCCTATTCAGCGGTGAGCCGGGCTATATGGGTACGCCGGGCAAGATGTGGCGGAATGAGGGGGGAGGGACCTTCTCGGACATGTCGGCGTCTTCGGGCTGTACCGGGCCCGAGGATAGTGAGAGTTGGCAGGTGGTTGCTGTGGACTTCGAGGGCGATGGAGACATGGACCTGTTTGAGGCGAATGACCGCCGGGCGTCTACCTTGTGCTTGAACGACGGTAGCGGGGTCTTTGAGGATCTCGCTGGCAATGTCAGCCTGGATTTTGGCAGCCCGATGGGGCTGGCCGTGGGAGATCTCAGTGGAGACGGCTGCATCGAGGTCTATGGCACCAACTTTGGAGCGCCTGACACGTCGTTGAATTTTGATTCCAAAGGTGGCTTCACAGAGGTCTATCTGAGTCTGGTGGGAACGAACCATGAACCTTCGTCACCTGTGAGCGGCTATGGCGTGTCCATGAATGACACGGACCTGGACGGCGATCAGGATCTGCTCTGGGTGGCAGCCTGGGACATCGCTGTGCTCACCGGTGGGGTAGTCCCGGGTCTGGTGTCCTACGCTCGAAATAACACCGAGGACAGTAGCCCCTTGCGCTATCAGAGCCCGGGTCCCGACCCCATGTTGGCTGATCTACACAATGCGTTCGGTTTGGCCCATGGTGACATTGACGGAGACGGTGATCTGGACTTTCTGATTGGCGTCGATCACGACCCTCCACAGCCCGCCGACTTTCTCCCTCCGCTCGAGGGCGATCCCGTGCCGCTTCCTGAGACCTCGGCGCGTACGTTCCTCTTGCGCAATGAGACGGTGCAGAGTGGACGTGGCTTCCTCAGCATCACCTTGCGGCAGCCTGCGCCAAATATCAGGGCCGTGGGCGCGACGGTGGTTGTGCGGTCCGGCTCGAAGCGTAGCGCAAGGTCCTTGATGGCCGGCTCGTCCTACAACTCTACCCATGCTTATCCGCTGCACTTTGGTCTGGGCAGTCGCTCCGCCCCTGACTGGGTCTTCGTACGTTGGCCCGATGGCTACGAGCAGCTCTTTACGGACGTTGCGGGTGGTTCTGTGACTATCGAGCGCAGTGCTCAGGCCTGCGTGCCGGAGGGTACCTGCGAGGGGATCGCGCCGAAGTGCCCGCTCTAGATGGCCTCAGCCCGGATAGCCACCGGGGTGTCGGCATCGCCAGCGCCACGCCGAGTCCAGCATCTCTGAGAGTCCGAAGCGTGCCTGCCAGCCCAGGTCCCGGTTGACTTGTTCGACGTTGGCCACCAGAGCCGCACAGTCACCGCTTCGTCGGGCCACCATCTGTGCTCGGATTTCTTCTCCGGTGATCTCTCTTGCGGTCTGGAGCACCTCAAGCACGCTGCTACCGCGCCCGGTGCCGACGTTGAAGACGCGATACGGGGAGCCGGCGCTCGTGTGTTCCAGGGCGCATAGATGTGCTTCAGCCAGATCCATGATGTGTATGTAGTCGCGGATGCAGGTGCCATCACGGGTCGGGTAGTCCGAACCGAAGACGTTCATCGACTCTGTGGCGCCGATGGCTACATCGAGGAGCACCGGTGCGAGGTTGGCCCGGATCTTGGGGTCTTCACCCATCTCGGCCGAGGGGTGGGCGCCCACTGGGTTGAAGTAGCGCAGTGCGATGGCATGCCAGCCATGCTCTAGCGCTGCCGCACGAACTATTTGCTCACCCTCGGCCTTGCTCGTGCCATAGGGGTTCAGGGGGATCAATTCGCTGTCTTCGCCACAGGGCGTACCGTCACCATTGCCATAGACCGCGGCCGACGAAGAGAAGACAAGGCGTGCGCAGCGATGCCTCGCCATTGCCTCGCACAGCATCTGTGTGCCGCTGACGTTGACCTCCCGATACAGTTCCGGCTGTTCCAGCGATTCAGTGACGGACTTCAAGGCGGCGAAGTGGAGTACGGCGTCAAAGGGACCCTCGAGCCAGGCGCGGTCGAGATCCGACGTTGAGCGAACATCTCCCTTGAGGAACTGGATTGGCCGCTGGCTCAGCCGAGCGGCTCGGCTCACGGCGACGCTGTTTCCGTTAATGAGGCTGTCGAGGACGACGACTCGATGGCCCGCACCAGCCAGCACCGTTGCGGTGTGTGATCCGATGTATCCGGCACCACCGGTGACCAGTAGCGATAAGGGCTTTTCCTCGGCCATCGCCGCATTCTGTCAGCAAAGCAGTGTTCTGGCGAGGTGACGTATCCTTGGGCTGATGTCCCACAGCTCGGAACCAACCTGGAGCCGTCGCTGCTCCGCTGCAGTATTCGTGGTAGCCCTGCTAGGGGGCGCGCTGGCCGCCATCGCGCTCGGCCAGGATGGTGGGTTTGACCTCAAGAATTACCACCACTACAACGCCTGGGCATTGCTGGGTGGGCGCCTCGGACATGACTTCGCGGTGGCCCAGCAGCAGACCTGGTTCAATCCGCTCCTCGATCTGCACTACTACCTGCCCGTGCTCCTGCTGGGTCCGAAGTTCGGCAGCGCCCTGGTCGGTGCGATGCAGGGCGTGGCCTCTTGGTTACTGTTCGAGATTGCAGGGCGTCTGCTCCCTGGTAGAGCAGCCGGCTGGAGCACTGCCGAGCGCCTGACCACGGCCATCGCTGTGGTCGCTGTTGGTATCTGTGGGCCCATCACCTGGGTCAACGTCGGGGCCTCACGTGGCGACTTGACGGTCAGCGTCCTCGTCCTCGCCTCGCTGCTGTTGCTGCTCGACCTGCCGGACTTCGCTTCTGGCGGTAGTTCAAGCAGCCGTAGGCCCCGTAGCGTGCTCCTGGCTTCGGGTGCGTTGATGGGACTGGCTTGTGGTCTAAAGCTGACCGTAGCTTCCTTTGCCGTCGGAGCTGTGGTTGCCCTGCTCCTTACCGGGTCGGGGTCTGCGCTGGCTCGAATCCGCAGATCAGCAGCCTGGGCTGGCGCTGCCCTTGCCGCCATTCTCGTCTCAGCAGGCCCTTGGATGTGCACTCTGTGGATGCACTACAAGAGCCCGGTTTTTCCGTTTGCCAACCACATCATCGCTTCACCCTACGCTCCTCTGGCCAGCTTTTCGGAACAGCGCTTCCGGCCGGACAGTTTCGCCCATTCGCTGAGCTACCCCTTCCAGTTTGCATCTGGTGGAGAGGTTGCCTGGGAGTTCGCATTTAGAGATCTTCGTTTCGGTGTCTTATATGTTCTGCTCGTCGTCCTGGTCGCTCGTTTGATCTGGATGCGAGGTCGGAAGGAGAGTCTCCCGACGACCTCTCCAGCGCTCTTCATGCTGCTGTCTTTTGCAGCGACCAGCTACGTCGTCTGGCAGGTGACCTTTTGTGTGTATCGCTACCTGGCGCCCCTCGAGCTGCTTGCTCCGGTGCTCATCGTGGCTGTTCTCGTCTCGCTCTTGCCCCGGCCGGCGTTCGCACTGTCAGCGTCTGCGGTGACCTTGGTGTTGATTGTGGGCACGGTCCAAATGCCTGCGGTGGAGCGCTTAGATTGGGAGGACGACATCTTCGGTGTACGGCTTCCTGAGCCAGTGATCAGCCCGAAATCTGTCGTGGTGCTTGCTGGGGACGACGCTACGTCGTATCTGGCCACCTATTTCCCTCCGTCGGTTCGCTTCCTGCGGATTGCGGGCAATTTTTCGGCCGCGGATGAAGACACCCAGATGCATCGCGACATGGCTCAGGTGTTGGGCTCAGCGTTGGGTCCTCTGTACTTCCTCAAGGGGCCCTATGAGATTGATCAAGAGGCGCTGAAGTACTTTGGATTGTTCGTGAAAGAGGGAAGCTGCAGGCCGGTGTTCAGCCGTGTAGATCTCGACCTGGCGCTGTGTGGACTACAGAGGCTATGACCTCAGGCTGAGGGTCGGCGTGCGCATGGACGAGGTGCATGACCCTGGGGAGCGCAATATGGGGTCCAGCATGTAGAGATGAAACGGATTTATTTGGCCTGAGCGTATGGTCGCGATGAGGGTGGCAGTGGCATGGAATCGTCGCGAGCGGGCTCGTGGCAGACGCAGTCTTCACTGTCGCGATTGTAGCGAGTCTGGCCGAGTGGTACGTTGAAGCTCCAATCTCTGAGGAGTTTTCCTGTGTCGTTTCTTAGCCCCCTGTTCGTTTCTGTACGCTCTCGTGGGAGCGCTTCCTATTCTCTGGGCCTCGCATTTCTGTGCACTTCAATGTTGTTGGCCGCCCCGGTCGGCGCGCAGAGTGAGAAGAGCGCTGAGGAGGGTGAGAGTTCGGAGGAGGGCAAGGATGCCAAGGGCGACGGGGCGAGCAAGGAGTCTGGTGCGGAAGCCAGCGCAAGCAAGGCGGCAACTGTAAAGCCGGCTGCTGCGAGCACTCCAGGGGCTGCAACGAAGGGCCCCAAGGGCGGAGACGCATACGCGGAGCCTGGTTCGGGTGGGCCGGCCGACTGGCCTGCCGGCAAGCCTCCTGGCCCTGGCCCTCAGGGTTGGCCTGACGGGAAGACCGCTAAGGACTTTGATAATCCCGATCAGGAGGCGGCCGAGGGCCCTGACGGTGGTGGGAGCCCTGATGACGGCATCGGCGTAGCCTGTTCGGATTACATTGACTGCGTGTGTGGCATGTCCGAACTGGCCGCAGGAAAGACGCTGGGTGGCTACAACCACGAGGGAACGTGCGTGGTGGCCAAGACCTACACGACCTCCGAGTATGAGGTGCTGTGCGCCGAAGAACTCGATCAGGTCAAGGACGCGCTCGAGGATGCCAAGGAAGACTACAAGGCGAACGGCATCAAGCTGCCTGCTGCCTGCCAGTAGCTCATACGCCGTCAGGCTGAGTTGCCTCGCAGCGAGCTGAGTTCGAAAGGTCTCCGCGAACGCCGGTCCGACGTCGCCTAGGTCAGGCTGCTAGCCTCCAGTTGTGCTGAATAGGCTGTCCCAGTTCCTGCTCCTTATTCTGGTGGTTCCCTCGGTCCTTGCGGCGGGTTTCGGTTGGTGGAATCCGCTGGCCGCCTGGCAGCAGCACGTTGGTCTCGCCCTCCTGCATCATTGCTCGAACCTGATGCTGCTCTCGCCATGGGCTCATGATGGCCTCATCGGCTACTACGAGGTGCCGTCTCTGCTGGCCGCAGTGGCAGTGCTCTTGTGGACTGCCCGCACCTGGGAGCCTCGACTTCCCGTCGTGTCGTTGTGGCTTATTGATCTGGTCGAGGGCCTTCTCGCACTTGGAGCGCTGGTCGCAGTAGGTGGACTGTTGGCAGTAGCCTGCGCGCTCGATAGACCTCTGTTCTTCGCCGGCATTCTCGCGGCTACGGTGGCGATGAGGACCCGTTCTGTTGAGCGGATACGTCGTGTCGAGCCCGAAGCCTTACGTCCTGAGCGACTGCCCGAGACGGGAGAATTGGGCCGCTCTCTTGCCCTTACCCTGGCTCTGCTGGCGGGTGCAGCGATGCTGTCCTCGGTTTTGTTGCCCTGGCTCGATTCGCAGTCAGGGCGAAGCCTCGACGGAAGCTCGTTGTCGTATGGATGGATTGGGGCACTGCTGGGTGCGTGCGTCCTGCTGGCCCTCTCTAGATTGCCGGAGAGCCGGGTCCCCATCTCGATAACCTTTGGCAGTCTGGGTGCTCTACACGCGGTTGTCAGTGCAGTTGGTCTGCTACCCGATGGCGCTGTCGCTGGTGCTGGGTTGCAGCTCCACGGCGGCGCGTCTCTTTGTCTGCTCTCAGCGGGCTTGATCGAGACAAGTCGACCCTTCGACGGGGGCTGGCGAGGTGCCGGAAACAAGATCCGCAGGATGGTCTCGAGTCTGTGCGCACTCGGGGTGTTGATTTTCGCCAGCACCAGCATCTGGGAGGGGATCGCATACAGCAACCCGGTGTTTCGGTTGAGCCGTTCATGGGTGGATTCCCTGGGTAGCTCACCATGGCTGTCGGGGGGCGTATGGTTGCTGTTCGGCGTGGTGGGAGCCTTGCTGGGGCTGAAG
The DNA here is from genome assembly GCA_964512375.1 of uncultured Rickettsiales bacterium. GTDB lineage: Bacteria > Myxococcota_A > UBA796 > UBA9615 > UBA9615 > UBA6601. Next base: position 7,345 of record CAZEIY010000001.1, read on the forward strand.
CTCCAGCGCCGTTGTGGCCTTGCGCTGCCCTTGTCCTTGCCAATGGCTGGGCGCGTGGTGTTGCTGGTAGCTCTCGGCCTGTCGGGGTGGACCGCGTTGACTCAGCCGGGTAGCCACCTGGCGATTGCTGGCTCGCTCTCGGCTCTGGGCCTCGCCCTGCTCGCCTTTGTCTGGGCCCCGCTCGTGCAGTCGCGCCTCTCTCTGAGCAGCGCAGAGGGCACCAGCCTGGACCCCCGGCGCTGGCTCAGTGCGCTCTTACCACTCATTGCTTGGGCTGCGCTGTGCATGGTTCGTGGGCTCAGTGTGTGGATGTGGACCCAGCCGGTGGAGCTTCCCGAGGGGGTCGAGCTACTGGCGGGGCCGGAGGAACTCGGGGATCCCGGCTGCATATTCTCTCTGGCGGCGATGCCGACCAGCGGCGATGTGTGGTTCACCGACCGCTGCAAGACCTCGCTCGGGCGATTGAGTTCGGACGGCAGTCTGCAGACCTGGGATCTGGGCGAGAGCGGGGCGCACCAGGTTGAAGAACTGGGCGGCCCCGTAGGTGGCAGACTATGGGTAGCCATCTCAGCGCGAACCAAGGAGGCCCAGTTGGTGCTGCTGGCGGTGGACAACGAGGGACCACGCAAGGTCGGCGAGCCGGGGGCTTCGGTTCCTGTTGCGAGCTGTTGGGTCTCGGCCTGGGCTCCCATTCCTCCTGAGCATCGGGGTGAGCCGGTATCTGAAGTCCTTCTGGGCTGTGAAGAGCACTCGATGAGCTTCGTCTTCTCACCCGGTGATGGGGTTCTTGGGCCGTCTATTGAGTTCGGTGCGCAGGTGGAGGAGGCAGTCTTTCACCCCGATGCGACGCACCTGTACAGCGTCTCGCTGTGGCGTGACTCGGTGGTCAAGCAGTGGTCGTGGCCCTACCTCGAGCCCGAGGGCGAGCACTTCGTCGGGCCCTTCAACTGGGGAGTCGTCACCACCTCCAAGCCCACGGCGCTGTGGGTGAGCCGCTTCCTCGAGGGAGGAGTGCTGATTCTCGATCCGTTGAGCGGTGACCTGCTACATCGGCTCTCTCTGAGCTTTGGAGTGCGTTCGTTGCTAAGCGATCCGGTCTCTGGCCTGGTCTGGGCCGCGGCGTCGTACTCGGGACAGCTTTGGGCCATCGAACAGAGTCCGCCCTACCAGCGACGCTCTTTCAACCTGTGTGGGCAGACCCGGGACATCGTTTCTGATGCCGATGGTCGGGTTACAATAGCGACGGACTGCGGTCTGTACCGCATTGATCCCAGCGCATGGGGGGAGCTTGAATAAGGTACGTCGCGGTCGGGTGGGCTGGCGGTCTATCCCTGGAGCTGAGCTGCCGTTCTTCTCAGTGATGGCGGTAGCGCTTGGTCTGCTCGCTATGGAGGGCTCCGCGTTTGTGTTGGACGAGGTGTGGCCGTACAGCAAGCAGGTTCTTCCCTATATGGACTTTCAGCCAGCAACTGTGGATCGTTCGAGCTGTGGGCCCGAAGAGGCGCAGGTAGCGTGTTCACTGCTCGAGGAAGATCCGGCGAAGACTAACCCGCGGCTGCTATCCACTTGTGAGGGGGAGGGGGAAGAGGCTACCTATCGTGCCTATGAGCCCGTGGCCAGGAGCGAGGGTGAGTTTCGCGTGCTCGTGCTGGGTGCGTCCTCAGTTTTTCATTACAACCGCCGGCCGGAGCCCCTGCGCGAGGCTACCTCCTTGAGCGCTCCCCTCGGTGCTGGCGAAGGGCAGTTGCGGGTCAAGGAGGACGCCGCGCCAGCACCGGATGGCGACTCGTGGTGGAAGGTCGGCGATGAGGTCGTGGTGGTGAATGAGTCGCAGGGCCCGCTCTGGACCGTCACTCGAGGGGATGAAAATGGTGCTCCGGCATCAGCCCATAAAGTGGGTGCTCAGTTGACCCCTTATCGGCCGGCGGATGTGGTGGACTCGCCACCACCCGGTCTGGGCAGCGCAGAGTCGGAGAAGAGTTGTGCGTTGGGCATCATCGGTCGGCTGCGGATGCGTCTCGATGAGCTGCTACCTGAGGGCAGGAGCGCACGGGTGATTAACGGTTCGTACCCAGGGATGAGCACTTCGGACCTCGTGGGCCTCGTTCATCACTTCCCTGCGGACCTCGATGTGGATCTGGTCGTTCTTTACGCTGGCCACAACGAGTTCATGGATTTCAGCTACCCGTTCCTCGAGGGCTCGTCAGAGGTGGTGCCGCTGCGGGCTTTAGCCCGTCGCTCACACCTCTACCGGCTCTTGTTGTTTGGGTTGCGTGTGATTGCAGATCTACAGGAGCGGACCCTCCCGCCTGAGGGGTACCGGCCTTGGACGGTGTTCGAAAATCGCGCTCATCTGTGTACTACCCACGCTCTCGACGACACGGACCTGTTTGGGCGCGTTGGCTGGCAGCAAGTGCGAGAGGACGTAGCCGAACGGCTCGATCACAACCTGCGCTACCTTGTGCACGCCGCTCGCGCGGGTGGGGCCTCGGTGCTGATCTCCAAGGTGGCTTCCAACCCCCGTCTGCCGCCGTGCTTTGGGGCTCGCCAGCCGCTCATGGTGGACCTGGACCCGACCCTGACGCGCATGGACCAGTGGCAGCGCCTTGTCGAGGGAGAGCGCGCATTGAATGAGGCGGAGTTCTCGCTGGCACTCGAGCTCTTCAGCGAAGCGGCTGGCTCAGACCCCAAGGCTCCGCTTGCTCATTCCGGGCGTGCCCGTGCGCTCTCCGGTCTGGGCAGGCACGAAGAAGCGGTGTCCTCCTACTGGTCGGCTCGGGAGCGCGCTGTCGGTGACTTCAGTAGCCCGGCGCTCATCAACGAGACCATCGCAAGCATCGCCGGCGATCTGGATCTGCCACTCCTGGATACGCCAGCGCTCCTTGCTGATGCCGACCGACAGTCCAGTGCACCTCCCTATCACGCACAGTTCATCTACGACGAGGTCCACCCTAATGCAGCAGGGAGTGACCTGATCGCCGCCGCGATTGCGAACCAGGCGCAGAATGCGGGGCTCCTGCCCTAGCTTTCGAGTGGGACACCGTGGCCTTCATGGTGCGAGGTGCGAACGATGCTCCACCTGCGCCGGTCTTGCTCAGCCCTGAAGATGCCGTAGAGGAAGAGCCTGGGCGCCCGCCTCACTCCGTTGGCGTTGCTCCTGCTGCTACCGTTGTGTCGGCGCCGCCGAACCAGAGGTTGGCGCGAAGGCCTTCCCCTCGTCTGACCTGAGGTTGGAGTCAGTACAGACTCGCTCAGTAGATGTAGAGACGATCGAGAAAAGCGCGGTTCGGCGACGCTGATCCCTTGCCCGACCAGTAGTCGAGTCGCCAACCTTCGGCGCGGCCACGTATGAAGGCCTCTGCGTCGGCCTCGGCCGGAGGCCCCTGCAGGTAGATCTTGCAGTAGATGTCCGCGCGTCCGAATCCGTACCACAGGCCCTCGTGCTGGTTCGCCGGGGCCTGGGTGAGCAGCGAGCGCAGGAAGCGATCCTGGCAGCCGACATTGTTGTAGCCCATGGCGAGGCCCTGCCAGATCAGGGACGCAGTGCCCTCGGGGGTGTCGGGCGCCAGCAGGCGGGGATTCTCGTCGTGTTCCGTAGCGAGCAGGATCCCCACGCCGAAGCCTCGCCAGAATTCCTGCTGCGCCTCGCTACCCGCAGTGAGGCCGTGCTTTGTGTCCAGTCCCTGCCACTGCGCCCAGGAACCGTCGCCTTCCAGCGCCCAGGCTTCACTGAGTCCGGCCCATAGAGCCCACCTGGACAGGCGCTGCGGCTCGATGCCCTTTGGCTGTAGCTCCACCTCCAGGAACTGGCGCCGTACCCACGGCTCGAAGCCCTTCACCGAGTCCCAGGGAGCAGGAAATACCGAGGGCCTCGCCAGCAGGGCAAAGCCCAGCACGTGGGTGGTCAACACGATGCCGAAGAGAATCCGCTGTGGCCGGTGCGAGAGGTGGGCCAGGGCGGCGAGCAGCCCGACGAGCGCGATGGGTGCCAGTGGCAGCAGGTAGCGCGGCCCATCGAAGTAGTGAATCTCGATCTTGAAGCCGGTGAACGCGAGCACAGCGACGTAGATTCCTGTGGAAATCAGAAGCGCCTGCGTCGCGGCCTTGTCGACCCGCACTGCTGTGTCGGACGAGTTGCGCAACGACCTCCACGCCAGGGCAAGGATACCCAGCGCAAGCAGGGACCATACCGCTCCGAGAGGCAGGTAGTGGACATCGAGGGTGGCCTCGTCGATCCGTCCGAAGCCCGCTCCATAGGCAAAGGTGAACCAGAGATTCTCGACCGCCTGGGTGAGTACCTCGCCGCGGAATGCGCCGCCTGATTCCAGTCCGGTGAGGCCGACGACGAGATCGGTCTGAGTGTCGAGGCGTGACGCGTTTCGTGCGGCAAAGGCCCACAGCAGGCCTGGCAGAGTGGAAGCACTCCAGGTGACCAGGCCGCGAATCCCTGCTCGCTTGAAGACCAACCAGGCCAGCCCGGGCAGGAGCGGCGCCAGCGCGAATCCGCAGAACACCCCGAGGCCCGCCGTCAGTCCGCTCAGCACAAGCCGCACTCGCGAAAGAGTCAGCGCCGTTGCCGCAGGTAGCAGGATCAGCAAGGCGAGTCCGTGCCAGGCGGAGGCCCCCAGGTGCGCGAATATCGAGCTCGCGGATAGAGCAGCGCGCTGAATCAGCGGCATGGGCAGGATGAACAGTGCGGCGGCCGCGATCAAAGCGCCGTGGGGAATGAGACGACGTGCGATGAGAAACCAGGTAGCGGCCCACAGGGAGGCACCAAGAATCCCAGCGAATTTGAGGGTCCACAGAGAGCTGCCGAAGATCCCGAAGAGCGGCGCGAGCAGTGGGGTCAGCAGAACCCGTGATCCCTCGCGCGGGTATGTCTGGAAGGTCTGCCAGGGCTGGCCGATGCCATCGAGGATGGCTACACCGAGGTTGCCGTATTCGAGCTCTTCCAGATCGATGGCATCGAAGCTGAAGCTGAGCAGCAGGACGTGGGCAAGGGCAAACGAGCAGGCCACTGCAGCGGCGACGCGAAGATCTCGTCGAGTTCCGTCAGAGCTCACTGCTGTGGCCTCGCGAGCCAGGTCTGCCGACCGCGCGCTGGTTTGAAGTTGTGTGGGCAGAGTGATCCATCGAGTCCAACACGGCTGAGGCATTCGATTAGTTCATCGGCAGAGAAGCGACGTAGGTGGAGTCCGTGACGCAGGCGACGCACTGCGGACAGGCCGAGGGCGCCAAGGCGTGCTGTGGCCTGGGGCAGGGCTGTGCCACTCAGGTCTGCCTCCACCACGTCGCGCAGGTCATCCCAGAGCCCAAGCTCGGCTGGGAGGATGTCGACCAGTGCGAGCGCACCCTGTGCGGACAGGAGCCTCGCGCACAGGGCGAGCAGCCCCTGTAGCTCCTCCTCGTCGAGGTATTGCAGCACTGAGCAGACGACGATGGCGTCGAAGCTGTGGTCTTCGAGGGAGGCCAGGGAGTTCTCGTTGAGGACGGTGATGGATTTCGTGTCAGCAAAGCGCTCGCGAGCTGCTGCAGCAAAGCTCTGTGCACGATCATAGAGGAAGACCTCAATACCATGCTCAGCGAGGCAGGTGCTGGCGTGAGCAGGTCCACAACCCCAGTCCAGCAGCCGCGCTCCGCGCTGCAGTCCCAGGGTGCCGACGATGTTCTCAGCAACCACCCAGGCGTCCGCCGGGGTCGTCGTACGCGGCCCGAGACGAGCGTTATGGTTTTGCCAGATCCGCAGCCATTTGCTCATGGTGTTCCGATTATCCGCGCTCTTGCCCGCAGTGTCGCGCCTGCGATGCAGTGTATCCTTGGCCTCGTCGATGTACCTGTCCGTACTCATCCCTGCCTACAACGAGCGAAAGCGGATCCTGCCGACGCTGAACGCTCTGGTTGGATTCCTCTCAACGAGTGACTGGGAATGGGAGTTGTTTGTTTCTGATGACGGCAGCACCGACGACACGGCATCCGTGGTGGGGAGCTTTGCAGAACGGGAGCCCCGCGTCGTTGTTCTTCGTAGCGACAAGAATGAGGGGAAGGGCAGCGCGCTCCGGCGCGCGGCAGCGGTGAGTACGGGTGAGTTTGTCATTTATTGCGATGCCGATCTGCCAGTGTCTGCAGAACACCTGCCGTCGCTTCTTGGGCCACTGGAGCAGGGCGAGGCCGAGCTGGTGCTGGTGTCGCGCTGGATGAGTGCTGCTCCTCCAGTACGTGATGTGACGGTCTTTCGTCGGGTGCTCAGCGCCGTCTTCCGACTGCTGGCCTTTCCGGTAGTGCCTGCGGGAGTGACCGACAGTCAGTGCGGCTTTAAGGGCTTCCGTGGTGAGGTCGCTCGAGAACTTTTTGCTGAACTCGAGACCGACGGTTTCGCCTTCGATCTTGAGCTGCTCTGCAGGGCTCGTGCTCGAGCCTTGCGAGTGCGCGAGCTACCTCTTCCGGTGCAGCATGTTGTCGGTAGCACCGTGCGTCCTCTGTTGGACTCTCTCTCGGTTGTTGGCGAGATCGCCAGGATCCTGGTTGCTCGTCTTCTAGGGCGCTACCGGCAATGAGCCGCGAACTCATTGTCGTCGCGGATGATCTGGGTGCCTCTCCTGGCACCAACCGAGGGATCTTCCGGGCGCACCGCGACGGGATTGTGAGCGCTGCATCGTTGCTGGTGGGTATGCCGAGCAGCAGGGGCGCGGCTTGCGGTGCGGACGAGCAGAAGCTTCCTCTGGGACTGCATCTTCGCCTCAGCGCTGGTGTGCCGATGAGTACAGCGCCGCGCGCTGTGGGGCTCGCCGACGAGGATGGCTTCCTCTCCCTACCGCGGGTGGTGGTGCGTCTCACTGCTGGAGGCGAAGCTCTCGAGGAGGCCCTGCGTGCTGAGCTTCGCGCACAGATGGATGCCTTTCTGGAGCTGGTGCCTTCGCCAGATCACATCAACAGTCACCATCATCTGCATCTCCATCCCGCTGTGCTCGGTCCCTTCCTCGAAGAGGCGAACTCGCGGGGATTTGGTGCGCTGCGCTGGCCGGTCGAGCAAGGATCGGCCATGGGAAATCCACTGCGCTGGGCCGAGGCTCAGGCATTCCGGATGCTCGCTGGGAAGGGGCGCAGCAAGCTCGAGGCCAGTGGACTACGCACCAGCGACCACTTCCGTGGCCTGGCTCTCATGGATGGACTCAGCGCCGAGTCCGTTCTGGCCCTGCTGAGGAATCTCCCCGAAGGCTGCACAGAGTTGATGTGCCATCCCGCCGAACCCGATGACGAACTACGCCAGTTCAGCGGTGGGGTAGACCGACGCGATCAGGAACTGAAGGCCCTCTGCTCCCCCTTGCTGCGTGAGCTCATCGACACCGAGGGCATTGTGCTGCGTTCCTTCTCCCAGGGGTGTTAGGTTCTCGATTCCCCGGGCGCGCTTTGGCCCACCCCTCGCTGGAGGCGATACGATGAAGAGACGCGATTTTCTCAAGAATGCAGTGGTGGGAGCTGCTGCTGCAGCGGGCGCTGGGGTGGCTGGCTGCGCTGGATCTGGCGAAGTTCAATTTGCTGCCAAGGGTGACGCCGCGGCTCCCACAAAAACCACGGCGCGCAGCGCGCGCAAGAAGGTGGTCTGGCGCCTGACGTCCTCGTTCCCGCGCAGTCTCGATACGATCTTCGGCGGCGCAGAGGTCCTTTCGGAGCGAGTCGCGGCGATATCGGGCGGCGACTTCCAAATTCAAGTCTATCCCGCTGGTGAGATTGTCCCTGGACTGCAGGTGCTCGATGCCGTTCAGCAGAAGACGGTCGAGATGGGGCAGACCGCCAGCTACTACTACGTGGGTAAGAACCCGGTGCTTGCCTATGACTGTTGTGTCCCGTTCGGACTGACGGCTCGCCAGCAGACGGCCTGGTTGCTCGAGGGAGGAGGTCTTGATCTGCTTCGTCCCGCCTTCGCTGATTTCAACATCATCAACTTCCCGGCCGGTAATACCGGGGTGCAGATGGGTGGCTGGTTCAAGAAGGAACTCAACTCGGCCGGCGACCTCAAGGGTCTGAAGATGCGTATCCCCGGTCTGGGTGGCACGGTGATGAGTCGTCTCGGCGTTACCGTGCAGGTGCTCGCTGGTGGTGACATCTTCCCTGCGCTCGAGCGTGGTGCCATCGATGCCACCGAGTGGGTCGGGCCGTACGACGATGAGAAGTTCGGGTTCTATAAGGTCGCCAAGTACTACTACTACCCTGGGTGGTGGGAGCCGGGTCCCAACCTCAGCTACTACGTCAACACCGAGGCCTGGGCTTCCCTACCGGTCGAGTTTCAAGAGATCTTCAAGGCGGCAGCGGCGCAGTCGGCGGTGGCTATGCAAGTGCGCTATGACGCACGTAACCCCGCAGCACTGGGCAGGCTGCTCGAGGCTGGCGTGAAGATGAGGCCCTTCAGCGACGACATCATGCAGCTCGCGGAGCGCGAGTCGTTGGCGCTCCTCGAGGAGCAGGCGGCTGCCGATGCGGGCTACCGCAAGGTCTATGAGCCCTGGAAGAAGGCGCGCAGGGAGGCATTCGACTGGTGGGGGTCCGCCGAGCGGTCCTACGCGTCGTTTGCGTTCAAGCCTCCTGGCTCCTGAGTCGGGTCCTGCGGCGGACAGTCCGCTTCGTGTTCTCGTGCCGAGCCCTGGTGGGCTTGTTGGGCCTGGCTCTGTTCTTGCCGTCTTCGGTCCAGGCACGCCCGCGGCAGTACGATCGCGGCACGCTGGTGACTCGACTGGTGCGACTGGACCAGAAAGCTACGCTCGTGCGTACCGTGCAGCGCGACCTGGCCCGTCGCAAGATCCGTTCACTGAGCCTGGCTGCGCCCGGCAAGAAGCCGCGGAGCATCGTTACCCGCGGGGGCTCTTTGCAGAATATCTCCAGCCTGTCGCTGCCCGTACTGGCCGCTGTCTCTGCCACTGCCTCTCCCCGCTGGTGGGGAGGTGAGCGCGACCTGTTGGTCCGTGTGCGTGGGCAGGGCATTGTCCCGGTAACTCTCCTCTTCAGTCCCCAGGGAGATCTCGTCGTAGAGCAGGGTATGGCTCTCTCTGAGATGGGCTCAAAGGCCTCGGCCACAGCTCTCCGCGAAGGCTTCTCCCTTGGCCGCATACGAGGTCAAGGACGGTCCTGGAAGAGAGAGGAACTGGGGGTGGTGAAGGACGCCCTGTCGCTCCTCAGTGGCAAAGAGAGGCGCGCGGTCAGGGGTCTGGACTTTGTGCGGGCTCCAGCCTGGCGGGGGGGGACTCGGCACGCGGGGCGGTATCGCAAGGACCGACGTGGGGCGCGTATCATGGTCTACGATCGAGCCTTTGCTGGCGACCGCTATGGTTTCTTTGGATCGGTCCGTAGCCCCCGCCCCGCTTCTTTCAGCACCATCTTGCACGAGGTGGGTCACGCACTTGCTGACTGGCCTGCTCGCCAGGCCTGGGATGAGGTAGACCGTAAGCAGCGTCGACAGAAGCGAGTCTACAAGGAGTACAAAAAGGCCTATCGCAGCTACCGCGCCGCCTATTCTGCTTACCGGGCCAGCGTGCCCAGCGGTCGCCGGGAGCTTATCGCGAAGCGCGAGCAGGCCATGAAGAAGCGTCAAGCTGAGGCCGAGGCTCTGGGGAAACGCCTCCGCTCAGTCCAAGATGAACAGCGCAGGCTGAATCACCGTTATCGACGTATCCAGCGGCGCGGTCCGGTGATCCGTGCCTACCGGAAGGCGTTGGTAGGGCGCCGTGGTCCGACCCGCTACGGACGCACGAGTATTCACGAGTCGTTTGCGGAGTCCTTTGCCTTGTATCGCGGGGACCCAGCGGCTCTCCAGCGCATTCTGCCTAGGGTGTATCGCTGGTTCGAGCAGGGTGGGCACCTGAACTGAAAGCCGGGCAGTTAGCGGGCGTTCTGGTCGTGGAACCCCGGCGTCCTACTTGATCAGCCAGGTCACCAACTCTGGGAAGATACAGATCAGCGCGAGCCCGATCAGCTGGATGACAATGAAGGGCAGGACGCCACGATAGATCGTGCTGGTCGGGACTTCTGGGGGCGTGACCCCGCGAAGATAGAACAACGCGAACCCAAAGGGTGGGGTCAGGAACGAGGTCTGCAGGTTCATGCCGAGCATGACGCCGAACCAGACCAGGTCGATGCCCATGATGCGTGCAGCGGGCACGATCAGCGGCAGGATGATGAAGGCGATCTCGAAGAAATCGATGAAGAAGCCGAGGATGAAGACCATCAGGTTGGCGACGACAAGCAGGCCGATCTTGCCTCCGGGCAGATCGGTGAGCAGTCCCTCAATCCAGAGGTCTCCTCCCAGCCCGCGAAAGACGAGCGCGAACGCGGTGGAGCCGATAAGCAGGAAGATCACCATCGCGGTCAGCCGGGTGGTGTAGCGCATCGTCTCGTTGAGAGCCTGACGAGTCAGTCGGCGATTGAGAGCGGCGAGAATGATGGCGCCAATGGCTCCGAGAGCACCCGCCTCGGTTGGGGTCGCGACGCCGGCGAAGATGCTGCCGAGGACGAGCATGATGAGCGCCATCGGCGGGATCAGGACGAGAACCACTCGGCGTAGAAGATCGCCGCGGTCTTTGGGACGCTCTTCTATGGGCAGTGCTGGAGCCGCTTCCGGCTTGAGGATGGCAACTCCGACCACGTACAGCGCGTACATACCGGCCAGCATCAAGCCGGGGACCAGCGCGCCGACGAACAGGTCGCCGACGCTGATGCCCATCTGGTCGGCGAGCACGATCAGCACGACCGAGGGCGGGATGATCTGTCCCAGCGTGCCCGAGGCGGTGATGATGCCGGTGGCCAGCTCCTGGGAGTATCCGTAGCGCAGCATCACCGGTAGCGAGATCAGGCCCATCGCCACTACGGATGCTCCGACGACGCCGGTGGCGGCGGCGAGCATCGCTCCGACCAGTACTACTGCCAGGGCCAGACCACCGCGGAGGGGGCCAAAGAGCGCGCCAATCGTCTTCAGCAGGTCTTCCGCGAGGCGGGATTTCTCAAGCATCGTGCCCATGAGGATGAAGAACGGCACCGCCAACAAGATGTAGTTGGACATGATCCCGAAGGTGCGCTCAGGCAGTGCGGAGAGCAGCGTCCATTCGAAGTAGCCCATCTGGACACCGATGAACGCGAAGATCAGCGATGTGCCGGCTAAGGCAAAGGCCACCGGGTAGCCCGTGAAGATGATCGTGAACACCGCCACGAACATCATGGGTCCCAGGGGAAGCTCGCTCACGACTGCCGGCCTCTCAACGTGTCCACCTGGCGTACCGCCATTGCGTGTCCCTGGAGAGCGATCATTACCAGCGCGGCAGGCAGTGCCAGCTTGAGGGGATAGCGAGGGAGCCCGCCCGGATCGGGGGAGATCTCGTGGACCTGCCAGGAGTTGAGCACCGAGGGCAGTGAGAACCAGAGGGCGCCGACGCAGAAGGGCAGGAGGAACAGGAGCGTACCAGCCAGGTCGATGCGGGCCTTACCGATGGAACTCAGGCGGCCGTACAACACATCGACTCGCACGTGACCATCCTCGCGCAGGGTCCATGCGGCTCCGAGCAGGAAGACCAGGCTGAACATGTACCACTGCGCCTCGATGTAGGCGTTGGAGCTAAGACTCAGGCCGCTGAACTGGTCGAGCTTTCGGGCGATCGCGTTGTAGCCGCCGACCAGGACCATGAGCAGCGCAAGCCAGGCGACACCCGTGCCAACCCAGCCGTTGAAGCGGTCGATACTCGTGACGAGGCGTCGCTGCAGAGGTACACCAGCGCCCTGGACCGAGGTAGACAGGAGCAGTAGATAGCTCGAGGCAAGGTAGAGCAGCACTCCGATCTCGGGCTGAAAGTCAGCGGTGCCGAGGCTGGCCTGTGCGCTCAAGGGTGTGTCCGCCAGGCTTCGCTCGAAGCTCGCCAGGTAGGCGGCTCCGTTGCGGGCCACCAGTACGAACAGCGCGATGCACGCATGGCAGGTCGCCACGGTGCTGAGGAGCATCAGCTCACGGCCACGGCGAAGCGAGGCGAATACAGCGCCAAGCACGCCAAGGCAGAGCGCTATCTGACCGGCACCGACGTGGTAGCCGATGGGAGCAAAGGAGAGCCTGCGTCCATTAGCTCCGGCTGGTATGCCCAGCGCTGGCAGCTCGACCGGGGAGATGACCCGCACAGCTGTCTCGGCCCATGGCAGGAGTGCGCTGGTGATCATCAGCAGCGCTGGAATCAGGCTGACCGCGATGGCCAGAGGAGTCGCTATCGGCTTCGCTGAGTCGCGCTGGGCATCCTCTGCCTCGTGCTTGTCACTCACGGATCGAGGTCTCGACCCACCAGGGAGGCGAAGGCACCAGCGAGGCGCTCGGTTATGGGTCCCGGAGCCACTCGCAGCGGCTGACCGTCGACGTTGCGAACGGCCTGTACGCAGCGAATTGTCGACGAGAGGAAGGCCTCGTCGCTGCGCGCGAGCGCCTGCAGGGGCAGAGGCCCCTGGCTAACCTCCAGGCCAAGCTCCTGAGCCAACTCCAGAACCAGAGAGCGAGTGATTCCGGGCAGGCAACCGGAGCTGAGGGGCGGCGTGCGCAGTTGGCCTTCCCAGACGACGAAGATATTGCTCCCCGTCCCTTCGCAGAGGTCGCCGTGGGTGTTTGGGAAGAGCGCCTCACTTGCGCCCTGCTCGTAGGCTCGTCGCAGCGCGCGCACGTTCTCGCCGTACGAGGTGGTCTTCAGGCCGACCAGTGCACCTCGGTCGTTGCGTGCCCAGGGCACAGTAATGACGTCGCTGATGGTCGGCACTTCCCCCAGCGGGGAGACCGTGATCAGTGTGGTCGTCGGCCCATCGCCTCGTAGGGTGGAAGCAGGACCGAGGCCGCCGGTGATGGTGATGCGTACTCGGCTCTCGGCGAAGTCGTGGGCATCGAGCAGGTCGCGGGTCCAGCCCAGCAGGGTCGTGGAGCTATGGGTGGTGAGGCCCATGACGTCAGCGGAGCGCTTGAGTCGCTCGAAGTGACGTGTCCAGGAGAAGACCCCTCCGCCGAAGGTGCGCATGGTCTCGAACACGCCATCACCCACGGTGAGCCCGTGGTCGAAGGGCGAGATTCTGGCCTCGCTCTCAGGGACTACGTGTCCATTCAGAGAGACCATGCGCTCGTCACCTTGCTCGCTCATCAACACGAAAACCTTCTCGTTTGAGGTGAACTCTGGCCCACTCTCCGACCTGCTGCCGCGGGCAAGTTAGTCGGAAGTGGTCGGCAAATCCAGCAGACCGCGCTCGGAGAGCTCGTCTCGAAGAGATGATTCACCGGTGAAATGGATCGCGTCCATCCCGACGTCGCGTGCTCCCGCACAGTTGCTCTCCTTGTTGTCGATGAACAAGAAGTGCGATGGGTCACGCTGAAGTTGCCTGGCTGCGTGGCGGTAGGCCTCGGGAGCTGGCTTACGCAATCCGGTCTGGCACGACACGAAGGTCCATGGCAGGTAGCGGGACACGTAGAGGCAGTCTTCGACTACCTCGAACCAGCGAGGATAGTTGGACATGCAATGCATCTGGGTGCCGGCACGCTGCAGCTCAGCGAGGAGGGCTTCCATTCCGTCTAACCAGCGATATCCGCGGCGGAACAACTCGAGGAAGGCGCTCTGGTCCCAGGTGTGCTCCGCGGGCAGGAACTCGTCGAGGAACCTCTGTTGGTCAATCTCTCCGCGCTCGAAGCGGTACCAGGCCTCGGCGTTTGCCATGGCATACAGCTGCTTCGCTGGCATGCCGAAGAAGCTGGCCATCTCTCGATAGGGGTCATACACCAGGGTGTCCATGACATCGAAGAGCAAGACGGGCTCGGTCGCCGATGTCATGACTCAGTGTGCTTCCTCTGGTCCCTTGTGGTCCAAGCTCCAGGGGCCGCGACGAGTCTCGCTGCCGAGGGCCTCACGCAGGAGGCGAAGATAGCGGGAGCGGGGGATCTCGACTGAGCCGAATCGCTCCAGATGGCTCGTGTGGACCTGACTGTCGATGAGGCTGAAGTTCCAGCGGATCAGTTGCTCTACCAGTGTGACGAAGGCGACCTTCGATGCGTCGCTGCGGTCGGCGAACATGGACTCTCCGAAGAAGATAGAGCCCAGCGATACTCCATATAGGCCACCGACCAACTCATCCTGGTTCCAGGCTTCGGCGGAGTGGGCGAAGCCGAGTCGGTGCAGGTCGAGGTAGCCGTCGAGCATCTCATCGGTGATCCAGGTGCCATCCTGTCCGGGTCGAGGGACGGCCGCACAGCGTGTAATTACGTCCTCGAATGACTCATCCAGAGTGATTCGGAAGGTGCCCTTTCGCATTGCTTGCCGCAGCGAGCGCGAGACGTGCAGTTCCTGTGGGAAGAGCACGAAGCGTGGATCGGGCGAGTGCCAGAGGATGGGCTGGCCTTCGGAGTACCAGGGGAAGATGCCACTTGCGTAGGCCTGTAGTAGCCGCGAGGGCTGCAAGTCTCCACCGATGGCGATCAGTCCGGTGGGATCGGCGAGCTCGGGGTCCGGGAAGAGGACCTCATCGGGGAGTGCGTAGATGGGCACCGACGGTCCTCAGCTTAAGAGCTGCAGTCGCCCGTGGCCCGAGTCCTGTGAGCCCAGGTCCTCTGGGCCGAGTCCGAGTTCTTGCCAGAGCGACGTGTCGAGGAGGTGAGAAGCGCGGACGTTGGTGAGCGCTGCGAGCATCGAGCCGCGAACCTTGGGATAGCGCTCTTCGAGGCGTCCGACCAGGGCCTTGACCTCCTGACGCTGCAGGTTGTCCTGACTTCCGCACAGGTTGCAGGGGAGGATCGGGAACTGTTGCTCCAGAGAAAACTCAGCGAGCTCCCTCTCGTAGCAGTTGATGAGGGGGCGGATCACAGTGTTGCGTCCGTCGTCGGAACGCAACCAGGCCGGCATGGTCTTGAGTTGACCCGTGAACATGAGGTTGAGCAGGAGGGTCTCGACGGCATCGTCACCGTGGTGCCCGAGGGCAATCTTGTTGCACTTCAGATCGACCGCAGCGTTGTAGAGAATGCCCCGTCGTAGTCGAGAGCAGAGGCTGCAGTAGGTGGAGTTCTCGCTGAGCTTGTCGACGACGACGGAGTAGGTGTCCTGACGAGCGATGACGTATTCGCCTCCCCACTCGCGCAGCCAGTGCTCCAGCGGCTCACCGTCGTAGCCGGGCTGGCCCTGGTCGAGATGCCAGGCGACCAGCTCGAAGTGGATTGGCGCGCGCCCACGCAGACGGTCGAGCAGGCGCAGGAGGCCGTACGAGTCCTTGCCACCGGACAGCGCGACAAGCACGCGGTCGCCGTCTTCGATCATGCTGAAGTCTTTGATGGATCGGCCTACCCGCGAGAGCAACTTTCGCTCGAGTCGGCTCACCTGTTTCTTGGTGCTCATACCCGCGCAAGGTAGCGGATTGGTCCTGTGAAGTCCCGAAAATGTGGGTGGCTGCGTTGGCTCATGCTCCCTGCTGCTTGGGAACTACCAGAGGCTGCACATCCTCGATCACGCCGAGCCGGTGCAGGACCTCGACGACCATCATCCAGGTCAGTCCCCAGAGCACCCCGTGCACACCCAGGTCGACGCCCGGGAAGCTCATCGGGTGGTCAGCGCGCTCGGCGTCGACATAGGTGCGTAGTGCGGGATCGGGGAGCTGGTGTACGGGGAACCAGAAGGTGGCGTCGACCTCTTCGTTGTGGGCAAGAGGAGGGTCCTGCTGCCCGTTAAGTACGAACGCGATGGGCTGAATCGCCATCGGCAGGATGCTGCCTCGCGCCCGGGCCTGTAGCTCGTCCAGGAAACCCAACTGTTCCCCTGTGACGTTCAGGTCGAGACCCACCTCTTCGCGGGTCTCGCGGACGGCCGTCTCGGGCAGGTCTTTGTCCTGTGGGTCCTGGCGTCCGCCGGGGAAGCTGAGCTGACCAGACCAGGGGTCCTTCTCATGCCTGGCGCGGCGCATGAAGAGGATCTCTGCCTCGCCTCCCGGCCCTGACCGAAAGATGGCGGCCACTGCAGAACGGCGCATTGTCTCGGCTCCTTCGACAGCGCGCGCCGGGCGAACGAGCAGTCTCTGGCGTACGTGACTCAGGGAGACGCTCGGAGTCACTAGTCCACCACCAGGGTCAAGCAGCTCAGGTATCGGCCCTGAGGAAATCCGGGTGGAACGGGGTGATCTGCCCCGGCGCCTGCTCGCCGAAGGACGCGCTGCACGGTTCGCCCGGCATCACTCAGGCCCAGTCGGGCATCTTCGAGAAGGTCATCTTCGGTGAGGCGGGCCGTGCATGAGGCGGTCACGAGAAGGGCTCCCTTTCGCAGCTGAGACGCCAGGCCTTGATGGAGCCGCCGATATGCGGAGCGCGCCTTGTCCAGATCGGTCTTCTTGTGGGAGAGGGCTGGTGGGTCGCAGACGATGAGATCGTAGCGCTGCTCCGATGAAGTTTTTGCCACGGTAGGCAACCACTGGAAGATGTCAGCCGCCTGAAAACGATGTGGTGTCGGGTCGATACCATTGAGCCGAAACTGCTCGCGGCAGTCAGACAGGATCGACTCGCTTAGATCGATGGAGTGGACGTGCGCTGCTCCACCGAGCGCCATGGCCAGGGAGAAGCCGCCGGTATAGCTGAACAGATTGAGGGCTCGATCGCCCTGGCAGGTGATGCCCTGCACGTGGGTTCGGTTTGGACGTTGGTCTAGGAAGAATCCCGTCTTCTGGCCGCTGGCAGGTCGCACGAGGTAGCGACGCCCGTCTTCATTGAAGACCAGAGACTCGGGAGGTTCCTCGCCATGTAGGAGTCGTGTGTCCTCTCCGGGCTGACGCAGAAGGATCGAGCGGATACCGGCTCCCCCCTCGCTGCGCAGGGCTTCGACGAGGAGAGTTAGGTGTGGCTCCCACAGCGGGCCGTCGGGCTTGAGCACCAGCACGGACCCATAGCGGTCAGCGACCAGTCCGGGAAGACCGTCGCCCTCGCCGGCGAGCAGGCGATAGCCGTCGGTGTCCGCGCGTACCATTCGCTCTCGGAGCTTGCGTGCTGCAGCGATGCGGGAGAAGACCAACTTGCGTAGGGGGAGTGGTCTTGTCTCGAGGGAGAGCACCCGCAGCGCGGGGACTCCCGGACGGAGACTCCCTTCGGCGATGGCATAGCCCATCGGTGCGCCCACTGCGTCGACCAACTCGATAATCTCGCCGCGGCGTGGCTTCCAGCGGACCGCATCGAACACGTCAGGCCATAGCCAGGGATGTCCCGCGTCAATGGCTGCCTCCGTGCGCTTGTTGAGCTGCACTGAGCGGAGTCTCTCGTTGTTAGCCCTGGTCATGTGGTCTCGGTGTTCTTGTGCGAGTTGTCCTCGGCCGTAGGCTCTCTGCTCTCGCCGGCGCGCTGTCGTGTCGTGAAGCCCCGAGTCATCCAGTTCACGGCCAATTGGTAGACAATCTCGCAGGGGAACACGAGCGTCAGGAAGCACAACCCAAAGCGCAGCCAGTCGCCGCGACCACCATCCATCTGCAGGCTTGGAAAAGGACCGGAGAGCGCGTCGAGAAGCATATCCGTCGCGGAGAGGATCAGTAAGACGGGCACCGCCCAGATCAGAACGGTGCTCCAGGTGTGCTGGCGGCGCATCGACCACCCGAGAATTAGCGTGCCGATGAAGGCCGTGGTGAGCATCCCTGCGTGAGTACCTGGATCGAAGAGCATGATCAGTCCAGTGGCCTTCTCATGCTGATGGCGAGTTGACCGTCCTGGTAGTGCTCGACTTCGTTGGGAGTCGGCCGGAAGCCTGCCGCCTCGAACAACCTGATGGCCGGTGCATTCTTTGCAGCGACGGTGAGGTGTACCCATTCGATCTTGTAGCGTCGCTTCTGTTTGCTGAGTTCTTGGATCCCCTGCTCGAGGAGCCGCTTCCCCCAGCCCTGCTGTTGCATCTTCGAGGTTACGCCGATCGCCAGTACGTAGCCCTGGTACTTCTTCCGGGGCCCTTTCATTACGGTAACCAGGACGAGCCCTGCGGGTAGACCGCTGCCGTCATCTAGTACCCGGCACCAGACGCCGGGTCTGCGAAGCCAGTCAGGAAGGGCATTTGAATAATCGCCAAAGGGGCTGAAGAGTTCGGTTCCCAGACCAGCCAATGGAGCTCGGTCGCGGGGTCGCATGGCACGCACCGACGGTAGAGAAACCTCGTTACCGTTGGCACCAGGCCCAGCAAGGGGGTGTCCCACAGATCAACCTACCGCCTGACGGGCGCGCTCAGCGGCCGCTGCGGCCTGGTTCGTAAAGGTTGAACCCAGCGACGAGTACAGCCGCTCCGCCTCGCTAAAGGCAGCGAGGGCATCGGCGCCTTTGTCGAGACTCTGCAAGGTCTCCCCGCGGAGCAACTGAGCCTGGGCGGCCAGCTCGTGGAGGCGTCGCCTGCTGGCCAGGGCGAGCGCCGAGTCTGCAGCGTTGAGGCTGTCGTCCCATCGCTCGCAGCGCGAAGCGACCCGTGCCCTGCGCAGAGCGACATCCACCTGTTCGCTGATTCGACCGCTGTCCTTCCAGAGTTGCTCCTGGCGTGCCAGGGATGAGAGCGCGCCATCCCAGTCTTCAGCCCGATAGGACAGCTCGCCGAGGATTCCTTCCGCCTCTGCCTCCAGGGGCTGGTCCCCGAGAGCTCTGGCGATGATGAGAACCGCCTCGGCGGCTTCGCGGCCATCTCTGAGGGCCTCTCCGCGGCCCGCGCCCTGGGCTGGCATTCCCTCGAGAAAGAGTCTGGCGAGTCCCAGGCGCGCTTGCCCCTCAATGTCGGTAGCAGCGTGGAGAGCGGCCGCCTCGGCCGCCATCGAGAGGGCCTTCTTTGCCTGGTCGCGCTTGCCGGCAAACCGAAATACGCGACCCATGAGCATCTGTGATTCCAGCAGGCTACTCGATGGGTTCTTGGCACCTGAGAGACGTTCTGCGGCGCGTTGCAACTCTTTGATTGCCTGCTCGGTGGCGCCGGCCTGGGCCATGCAGACCGCGCGTTTTGCCAGTGCTCTCGCCGTGGCGTTCGGCAGGCCGGCTTTCTCGAGCACGCGCGCCTCCTCTCCGTGGGCTGCGGCAGCAGCTACAAAGTCATCCGCTGCGCTGAGCTGACGTGCCTTGCCGGCGTGTGCTGCAGAGGCGTCCCAGGAGTCAGCCTGTTCGTCGATGAGCTCACAGGCGGTATCGAAGTGGAGACGAGCTTTCTTACGCTGGTCACTCAGTTCGGACGCCTCGCCGGCGGTGTTGTGGAGAGCTGCCGTTATCTTTTCGCCTGGCTTGCAGTGGGCGATCCCCTCATCAGCGCAGCGAAGGGCGGCCTCTGGGTCAGCGCACGAAATGCGCGCCCTGGCTCGCAGTAGAAAGAGCTGCGGCGGGGCTGCGGCTCCTGCTCTTGAGGCGGCGTCATCGAACAGCTGCCTCGCTGTCCTCGCATCTCCACGCGAGAGGGCAGCGGCACCCGCATCCATGGCCGCTCGCCAGGCATCTGGCGCGGCGCCCCGAGCGGACAGGACTGCGCGGAGAGGTGCTCGCAGTGGCTCGTCCTCTCCGATGACTTCAGACAGGCTTTCGAGCAGGGCCCTGCAATCGGCGGCCTGAACCTGCGTGAGAGGGACGTCCTCGTCTCCGCTCCCGGCAACGAGCAGGAGAGAGCCTACGAGCTCCGCGCGCTTGCAGTGGAGCAGCCCGTCCAGGTCGACCCAGCTGCTCCTCGGGGAGCACCCTCGGTAGGCGCTGAGCGCCGTACTACCGACGATCGCCGCAGGGAGCGGCACGGAGGCTGCGGCGAGGATGTCCAGCAACTCCACCGAGCTACCTCGTTGGGGAAGAACCGGCGCATCTTCGTCGTCGCCAACAGGACCGGTAAGGCACACGACCCGGCAGCACTCGAAGCGTTCGTCATCTGTCTGCCGTTGCAGCGCTGCGACCAGCTGCTCGGCGGGGCTACCCGCGAGTAGTGGGCCTTCGAGAACCACCGCCCAGCCAGCAGCAGTCCCACCAGCCAGCAAGGCGCGCATCGCTCGAGCCGATGCTTCGTCCAGGCAGTCGGCGTTTCTAATCAGCAACAGTCTTGGTTCGGCTTCTCCGATTCCCGTGAGGATGCGGCCCAGCACGGCAGCTTCCGCAAGCCAGGGTCTGCTATTGGGCTCGGGTTGGTAGCCGTCGACACCTTGTCCAGCCCATCGGTGTGTCACCCTGGACCAGGCCGCGGCGGCACCCACGCCCTGTCCCAGTGCATCACGAATCAGTTCGTTTGCTTCAGGGTGGGCGCTCTGGGAGGTCGGGTCCAGGAACTGCGCTACGCCGACACGCAATACTCCTGCCGGCTGTAGACCGACGACCTTGGCGTCCACCGAACCGAATTCCAATTGCCTCTCGTTTGCAGCATCGCGCAGGTCGTCTTCAAACGAGCGGCTACGAACATCGTCAACGATAAGTACAGCGCCGCGGTCAGCACATCCATCGAGAGTCGCCACGGCGTCGATAATCCAAGGAGCTTTGCCCATCTGTCCCTTTCCATTCTCAGGGTATTGTGTCCTGCCTGAGGGGAGCCTCTCGTGTCCTATGGGGCGCAGATGGGGTGACTTAAATCACTCGATTCCTGTGCGTTCTATCCCCGGATGGGTTGAAAAGCAGCCCCCGTTTCGGCAGCATGACTTTGCTCTTTTGAGCACCTGTGCGCAAACTTGTGTTCAGAATCGTCCTGCCTGGGACTCCAGGTCGTACTACGAGGTGTCGTTCATGCCAGTCCTCTCTGTCCGAGGAGCCTTCGTGTTCCTTGTAATTCTGTCCCTAAGCGCCGGCTGTAAGAGCGGTGACAAGCAAGCCTCGGAGGCGAATGCCCCGGCCGATGCTCAACCTGCTGCCGATCCCGGGTCAGCGGCTCCCGATTCTGCAGATGCTGCGGTCGAGGCCGCCATGGCCGAAGTTCCCACCAAGATCGATATCAGTGCGGTCAAGGCCGAGGGTCGCATCGCGATGTTCGTCCCTGCTCCCACTGAGTTTCAGGCGGCGCTCCAGGCGAGCAACATCAAGATCGATATCCGCAAGTTGGTGAAGGACAGTGGTCGAAGCCTTGAGGGCAAGAATCGCTCCATCATCGCTCTCGAGACCGGTGTTCGCCTGAGTAATCTGCTGCTCAGCGTGCAGGCACAGAACAAGGCTGAGGTCATTAACCGGGTCAAGCTGGCTCGTGAGGGCGTCGAGGCGCTCGGGCTACCGCCTGAAGTCCTCTCTGGTATCGACAGCACCCTCAAGGATTATGAGGATGGCGCGCTTTCAGATTCCGAGCTGGGCCCGCTCCTCGATATCCTGGCCAAGGGCATCCGCGATGATCTGGCGGATCAGGCTGATCCCACACTGGCAACCCTGGTCGAGGCTGGGGGTTGGGTCCAGGGTGTCTACCTCCTGTCGACCGCACTGGGCGAGCAGGGAATCACCGGCGACGCAGCTGGTCTGCTCCATCAGCCCACCGTGCTGGACCATTTCACCAAGTTCATCAAGGAGAGCGACGCGGGTCGCGCCGGAGATCCCGACGTCATAGCTGTCGTCGGCGAACTCGAGAAGATGCAGGTCATTGCAAGCAAGACGGAGCTGAGCACCGACGACGTCAAGGCGGTTGCTGCCCACACCGCGGCCATCCTGGCCTGGTTCTGAGCGGAGGAATCGAACATGAAGCGCATTACCCTTCTGACTAGCCTGTTTTCCCTCATCCTTCTGGGCACCATGGTGCTTCCTGTAAGTGACACCAACGCTGATCCTGAGAAGGCCCGGGCTTGCCTGGACTCCATGGTCTCTGGTGCTATCTCCAGTGGCATGCGGGTGCGAGGTACCGACATTTATTCGGCCGGCCCCCAGTCTGCGGTCAGCTACCGCCTGACTCTCTACAAGGGGATGTCCTATGTGCTGCTTGGCTGCGCTGACGGAGATGACGTAGATCTGGATATGCGGCTCTATGACAACGAGGGCCAGCTGATCTCCAATGACAAGAGCCCTGATCCGCAGCCTTTCGTGGATGTAGACCCTCCCAAGACGGGCGAGTACGTCCTTGAGGTGCTCGTCTACAAGAGCTCGGCTCCAAACACCGACTTCGCAGTGGCTGTCGCCTACAAGTACTGACGAGCCCATCAGGGAGCTAGGGAAGGACCGGAGGAATGTTCGCCGTTCAGTCCTGTGCTGTCTGCGGTAAATCGTTCGATCTATCCCTGTACCATTGCCCGCACTGCCAGGCGCCGGTCACTGGAGCCACGGACCCTGGTCGTCCACCTGAAGCACCGCTCGAAGCCATGCTGGACTTCGTCGATAGTCAGGTCGATGAGGAGGATGAGCTCCGTACGGGAATGTGGCACTCGCTCGAAGGCACAACCCTGGGTGGCTTTGACGGGCCGGCCGTCGGCGAACTCCCCGCGGGGGTCGAAGTCCGTCGGGTTGGAGATCAGGTTCAGATCCAGCGCCTTGACCCCTCGGTTGCCGTGCTTGTTGATGGGGTGGAGGTCGCCGATGCCACTGTCGCTCTGGGCACCCAGATGCTGGCTGTCGGAGGTGTTCAGATCACTGATGACATGGTGCCTCGTGACACCATGGAGCTCTCCCAGTTACCCGAGTTCTTTGAGCCGGTGAGTATCGGCCGTTCAGATCATTGTGACTACCAGATCACTTCCAAGAAGGTCTCAAGCCGCCACGCCGTACTGTCTCGGCACGAGGGCTATGTACTGCTTGAGGATCAAGACTCCTTTAACGGGACCTTTGTGGAGGGACGTCGCGTCAAGCGTGCGCGCATTGGATGGCGACAGAAGTTTCGAATTGCAGACTGTGAGACCACAGCGCTCGAGGTGATGCAGCGAGTCATCACTGAGACTGCGGCCAGCAAGACCTCTCTGATTAACGTCATGCCGATGATGGATGAGGTCTATCGGATGAACAATCCCGGGGGGCTTCCCTCGTACTCGCAGCCGCGCCTTGAGGTCGCTCGTACCGAGGGCGGCGTCATGGCACCTACCGTGCCTTTCGGCGACGAACCCAGCGAACCACACAGTCTTCCACCCGGGATTGCGGACACGCAGAGGATGCGTCGAGGTGGCTTGATCTCGGCCACCAGGCGGCTGGAGGTCGGGCAGAGCATGGTCCTTGGCCGCGCGCCGACCGCTGATGTGGTCCTGGTTACTCCAAACGTCAGTCAGTTCCATGCGCGAATCAGCCGCGAGGAAGCCGGCATGATGGTCGAGGATCTTGGCTCGACCAATGGCACCTGGCTCAATGGGGTGAAGGTCACTTCGAAGACGCTCCTGGATCCCGCTGATGATCTTCGGCTGGGCCCGCATCGTGTTGAGGTCAACGAAGATCTCAGCATCAAGCGCCAGGACCTCGAGGGTGGG
Organism: uncultured Rickettsiales bacterium; assembly: GCA_964512375.1. GTDB lineage: Bacteria > Myxococcota_A > UBA796 > UBA9615 > UBA9615 > UBA6601. The sequence goes on from CAZEIY010000001.1 coordinate 30,685, forward strand.
ACGCGCGGTGTGCGTCTGGACGCTCAGGATCTGATCCGACAGGTGGGGCCGGCTTCGCAGCCGATCACAGTAGTGGATAGGGTCTCCTTCACCATTCTTCCGGGTGAGATGGTCGCGGTGATGGGACCCTCGGGTGCCGGCAAGACGTCGGTGTTGACGACGCTGGCGGGCTACACGCCCCCCACCGAAGGGCATGTCTTCATGGATGGATATTCCCTCTACCGTCACTACGACGTGTTCCGATCGGCGGTGGGCTATGTGCCCCAGGAAGACGTCATGCACCGGACTCTGTCGGTAGAGGAGGTGCTCTACTACCACGCTCGTCTCGAGTTCTCGACTGAGGTCAGCGATGACGAGATCCGCGATCGCATCGTGACAGTGCTCGGCCAACTTGATCTGAGTCGAGTCGCTGGCACGGTAGTCGGAGACGAGAATGTCCGCGGACTGAGCGGTGGACAGCGCAAGCGGTTGAACGTGGCCATGGAGTTGATGAGCGAGCCAGCGCTGTTGATTCTAGACGAGCCCACCAGCGGCTTGGACGCACGTTCTGCCATGGAGTTGATCCGTCAGTGTCGGGAGCTGGCCAACGCTGGTCGCACGGTGGCGATGACCATCCATCAGCCGCGCCTGGAGGCCTTCTCTCTCTTCGACAAGGTCCTGCTGCTCACGACCGGCGGCAAGGTGGCCTACTTCGGCCCGCCTGGTGCCGCCGATGCCGCTGGTGTGCGCGAGTATTTCTCCAGTAACTCTTCTCTGCCGAGCACGGTCGCTCAGAACCCTGCCGACTATGCGTTGGATGCTCTCGATCCAGTTGATTCGAGGTACAAGAGAGAGCCCTCGTACTGGGACGAGACCTGGCGAGCCAGCGAGTCGTTCAAGAAGTTTATGAAGGCTCGCGAGAAGCACCTTGAGGAGGAGAAGTCCGCCCAGAAGGAGCTGGGTGGTAAGAGCTCAGAGCGTAAGGCCAGCTTCTTTCCGCAGCTGGCAACATTGACTCGCCGCTACGCCAAGATCAAGTGGCGAGATCGCACCTCGTTGCTGGTTCAGCTGGCGCAGGCTCCTGTCATCGCGGGCCTGGCCCTCCTGCTGTTTCACGATGGCCGCTTCATGCCTCTATATCTCGAAGATGACATCACGCCGACGATCTTCGTGTTGATGGCTGCTGCCGTGTGGTTCGGCACCAGTAACGTCGCGCGCGAGATTGTGGGTGAGCGAGCCATCTATCGCCGAGAGCGAATGGGCCGTCTAAGACCTGGCGCCTACCTCTTATCGAAGGTCTTGATGCAGGGGATGCTCATCGGCCTTCAGGTGGCCATCTTGTTGGCGGTGCTCGTGCCGGGTGTTCCCCTTGAGGGTGGCGTCTTTCGTCTCGCGGGTGTGTCGCTGCTAGCTGGCTGGTCTGCCATGTCGCTCGGGTTGCTGCTCTCGACGATCGCTCGCACTGAGCTTCAGGCCATCCAATTTGTACCCCTGGCCATCCTGCCGCAGATCATGCTGTCGGGGATTCTCATCCCTGTCGCCGGGGACAAGGCGACCCTCATGGCCACCTGGCTGAGTAAGCCGATCCTTCTGCGTTGGGCCTACGCCTCGGGTCTGTGGACTGAGTTCGCGGCGGATGCGAAGCGCGGAGTCAAGGCGGCTGGTTCCGCGGGTGCCCAGTATTGGGAACGGTCGGGCTTCAAGGGGGATGAGTTGAACTTCGACCTGGGAGTGGTCGCTGGGCTGGGGCTCGCGTGTCTGGTGGTGTCGTTTGTCGTGTTGGCTCGTCGCGATCGGGTGTGAGAGCTGAGTCTCAGGCTTGCAGTTCGCTCTCAGCTGGTTCTTCGAACAGGTCACGCAGCGCGCGAAGAGAACTGTCGGCGAAGTTGAGGAACTGCACGCGAGTTCCAAGTAGCTCGCGGAAGAAAGGCGAGCCACCGTCTGCCTGATAGCTCAGCGTGAAGCGCAGCCAGGTTCGACCATTTCGCTGCGGGAAGAGCAGCCACTCCCACTCCAGATCGGCCATGCCCTCGGTGTAGGGAAGATCGCCGCCGACAGGCTTGAAGCTGAACTCCTTGCCCGGTCTAAGGCCTGTGATCTCGGCTTCAACGATGGGGCTGTTCTGGTTATGGCTGTAGCGGAACCGGAGTCGGCTACCGAGGGCGGGCTCGGCGTCATCACTCCAGCTCGACTCGCTTATATGCTGCTGCCAGTTGGTCCAGGAGGGGACATCAGCGAGGTGCTCCCAGATGGCCTGAGCTTCACCGCTGATTTCGAGTTCGCGAGTTAGGACAGTCATTGTGTGCGCGATTCTAGCGGTAAGATCGACCCACCGGTAGCGCGCGACTCACCCAGGTGACCGTAACTGGTCTAGGCTCGCGTACATGATCGTGGTTCTTGTCATAGCGGATAGTCTGCGCGCTGATGCGTTGGGGTACGCCGGCGGCGCTGCTCAGACCCCGACCATCGATAGGATGGCTGCTGAGGGAAGTCAGTTCCGTCATGCTATTTCGTCGGCCGCCTGGACGGTGCCCTCTCTGGTCTCGATGGCCACGGGCACCTTTCCACATCGCATCGGAGTGAGCCGTTGGCGGCATCCGTTTCCAGCTCGTCGCCCCACCTTGATGAGCTCGTTCGCAGCGGCAGGCTTCGAGGTGCACAGCGTCGTGCACAATCCCCGCTACTGCTTCGCGAACATGGGCTTCCGTGGCACCGTCAGTGACAGCGAAGACCCAGACCAGGTGATTCGTGCGTTACGTACACCCAGAGGGTGTGATCGACTGGTGATTATTCACCACTGGTGGACGCATCTTCCGTATCGGAATGAGCCCATTCCACGGAAGAACTGGCGAGGACTGTGCTCGGAGATCATCGGCAAGCTCGCCAGTGATCCCGAACGGGAGGTGCCACTGCAGCGGCAGCGATATGCCGATGCTATTTCCTGGTTCGATCAACAGCTTCTTGCTCGTTATCTGGACGCTGCCAGCTCGGGCGGTGATGACGTGGTTCTCGCTCTGACCGGCGATCATGGTGAGAACTGGGGTGAGTCACTGCCTCCAGGGCGCAAGATGGCCCACATGTACGACCTGCACGGCCGCTGGATGACCGACGAGACAACCCGCGTGCCGATGTTGTTCTGGGGAAAGGGTGCTCAAGGATCGCTGCCGGCGGGTCGGACGCTCGGTGGCTTTGCGCGCGGGGTGGATATGGCGCCGACCCTGGCCGCACTTGCTGGCGTGCCCTGGCCTGGCCCGTTGCCCGAGGGGGAGGGGCCGACTCTTGTGGAGCGCGGTATCCGTCGAGTCGAGGATCTGAAGCTCGATGGCATTTCGTTGGCTTCACCGCTACACGACAGCAGCTCTTCGCCGGTGTGTGATGCGCTGACAGTGACCAGCTACAACGCCATCGTTCCGGCGAGGTACCCCACCTCGGGGAAGCGCATGTGGCGTAGGTTTTCATTGCGAACGGAGGACCACCGCTACACCTGGGACGGTCAGGATCGATATCGGGCGGCCGTGGACATTGATGATGATTTTGAAGGGGCGCCGGCGGGGCGTCTTGCGATGCTCGGCGGACTGAAGCCCTTGATGGGTACCTGGGCGCGCTTCGCGAAGGAGCGTAAGGCGGGGTTGGGGCCAGCACCAAAGTTGCCGCCGAAGCTCTTTCCTCCCTTCGCAGATGCTGCTGTGCGAGGGGTCAAGTGGGAAGAGGATGATGGTGGCCTTGGTGGCGAAGACGACAAGCTCGCCAACAGCATGAGCATGACGGGCTATATGGACTGATCGCGGAAGGACTCCAGTGCGCAGGACTCGAGGGAGCGTGTCGGCGCGGCACCCGCGGTTCGAGTCGCTTCTCAGCCTTCGCGACAGAGTAGGAAGTAGTTCGGCGTCTCTTTGCCGTGCTTGACCGCGCGACCGATGCTCACATGCTCGGATACACCGCGCAGTACATCGATCATATTGCCGTACACGAGGTTCGAGATTCCCTTGTCGTTGGCCTTGAGCGGCGGTGCCCCTTCGAGGCGCTCGTTCGGGATCGAGTAGTAGTCGACGTGCAGCTCGCCCTCGCCAGGCCCCTCGCGCATCACGAAATGTCCGGGACCGATGAGGGCCATGGTCGGTCCGTGGTTGAAGCCCCAGAGCACATTTGATTCGGTGTCCGGTCGTGCGAAGCGCTTCTCGAAGTGAGAGAACACCGGCAGGCTGTTCTTGCCCAGGTGCCGTACGAACTGCCTCTCTGGCTTGGCGCTCGGTACGTAGTACTCGAAGTTCAGGGCACGCCAGCCCTGTGCGGCGGCAAACATCCGTCCTTGCTGAGAACCCGGGACCTCGCGCACTTCCTTGACGCGTTGATCTGTGTTCAAGGCATCGAGGTGAGCTGTGACGGTGGGGAGATCGATGGGGTCGTTGGCAAGCAACTCAGTCAAGCGAGGCATGTAGGGCTCCAATTAGAGGGGCATCGGGCGAGTGGTGTGGGGAAGTGCGCTTCCGGCACGGGAGCACACGGCAGGCATCGCGCTGGTCAGTCCGGCGCACCATGTTCGTCAATCAGTGCTTTGATTGCCGAACTCACCTTGCGATCGAATGTTGTGCGGGCCTTCGTCTTCATCTTCAGCAGCAGGACCTTGCGATGTACGGCCTCGAGCTCGGGAAGATGTGTAGCGATGTCGGCGACCACCTGGCGCATCATCTTGTCGTTGCGGCAGTCCAGAGCTTTCTCGAGTAGCGCTGGGTCGGCAGGCAGGACGCCTCGCTGGTCGCAGTAGTCCTGGATAGCCGACTGTAGGGCGCTCCTATCAGAAGCATCGAGGATTGCCTTGCTCAGGGCGTCGCCCACTTTATCGCCGAACAGGTTCTCGAGGTCGCCTTTCAGCGCCTTGGCCGCTTGGGCTTCCTGGTAGCGATTGCCATCGTGCTTTGCACCGTCCACCCCTTTGCCCTGGTCGCTGTGCGGGCTCTGGTCTCGTCGTCGGTCGAGATCTCGCCAGGACATCTTCTCACCGTGCTCGGGTCGCTCGCGTCGACCGTGGCGCTGTTCGTCGCGCATTGCGTCGAACTTCTCCTCGAAATCCTTGTAGCGGGGCATGGTTTCTCCAAATGGGGTGGGCAACTCTATGCCCTTTCCTGCAGGGAAAAGTCAGGGAAAAATGAAATTCTCCAAACAATTCCTTTGCAATTTCCGCCCAGATCGATACTTTAGCTCTCGCCGGAAAACTATTTTTCACCCGGAGCCAAGCTATGACTGACGCCCTCTCCATCGAGCAGAAAATTGACTACGCCGTTGCTGCAAGCGACGTTGCCGTCGAGGACCTTGACATCTTCTGTGAGTCGGAAGGTCTGCCCCTGCGATCTGTGACCGCGTGGTCGACTGCCTATGAGTTGGGCGGCAAGCTAGGCGTTCAGTCGATGGTGGTTCAGTGGCGTCCTGCAGCCCGCCGCAGCCGTGTCTGGAGTGAGGTGCTTAAGCTGCAGCTTCGCGCCTTCCGCCCGCGTCCGATGCGTGTTCGTGCCGATGGTAATCGCTTCACCGTTGAAGAGGTCAAGATGCTGACGGCCAAGTCCATCATCTACACCCCATTCTTCGAGCTTCGGGTGATTGAAGACGAGGGCAAGGAGTGCTGGTTCCTGTACTGGCGCCGTGTTGATGGGAGCTGGTGGCCCTATGCTGGCCGTGGACACTTCGACAGTATCGAAGAGGCTGTAGCTGAGGTGGTTGAAGACCCCTACCAGTGCTTCCGCTTGCACCCACTGCACTGATCTTCAACCGTTCCTGACGGCACGGATCACTCCAGCGGCTCGAAACCGCGAATCACTTGTAGCACCCGTCCCTGAACGACCATCGGATCGTTGCGCCTGCGCCCACGCCGTCGATCAAGGCGCGGGTGCGGGGGGAACAGTACCTGGGTTCCATCTGGCAGAGTGCCGATCCTCTTGATGTCCGCCGTTCCGTCGATGAAGACAAGCACCGCTGGATAGCCGGCGGCCGGACCGGGGCGCACCATCAGGAGGTCCCCGTCCAGGATGCCCTCGGTCTCTAGTCGGTTGCCCCCCACCTGCAGCAGGTAATCCCCAGACTGAGCACCGCCGCCGACGCTGATTCTTCGAAAGGGAGCGCGGTGGCGGATAAGCGAGCGACCGGGCTCAATAATCCCCTTCAAAGGCAGCAGGATCGCTGCGCCCAATTCTTCCAGTCCGAGCTGTTTGTCGTCGACGAGCAGCGTTAGCCCGTGCGTCTCACCGCTGCGTTCGAGACAGCCGCGCCGCTCGAGAGCGAGCAGATGTTGGTGAATGGTCGAGGCGGATCTGCCCAGGACATCGCCTAGCTCCCGAACGCTGGGCATTCGTCCATGTTCGGCGGACCAGCGACGGATTGTCCGGAGGAGTTCCAGTTGGCGGCCTGTGATGCGCAGGATCTTGGGGCTTTGCGAACTCACAGTTGGCTCAGGCACCAGCCGATCATGGCGTCCTTGGCCTCATCGCTGCTCCAGAGAAGCTCAACGCCATGGATGTCACCTAGCAGGGCGTAGAGATCATTGCCTCCGCTCGTCGATGCGCTGAGGACTGTGACATCGGTCGCGCTTGGCTCATCTTCGCGTGCAAAGATCCAGCGGATATCGTGAAGAGCGAGGCGGGGGTCGACCGCGACATCACCACCCTCAGAACCAGCACTGTCATCGTCATCTCCTGCAGAGTCGTCGTCATCTCCAAGGATCAGGGCCTGGCCAAAGGCGTTCACCTCGTCGAGACGCGGACTCACGGCTACTGCGCAGTGGGCTCTTCCCGCCCCTACCGCCGCTGCAGCGAGGCTGCCGGAGGTGCTCAGACCGATGATGGCGATGTGCTCCATGTCGATGAAGTCACCTTCATCGCTCCGAACCTGCAGGAAGTTCAACCAGCTGGAGAGGTCTGCCGGGTATCCCGTAGGATCCAGGCGCAGGGCGTCGATGTTGTCGATGTGCTCGGACTCGCCATGGCCGCGAAGATCAGGGGCTAGTAGTGCCACGCCCTGGTCGCTGAGTGCGTACCAGATGTCGTCAAAGTCGTTGCGATTGCGGGTCTGGCCAGGCTGGTGGAGCAGGATGAAGGCGGGCTGAGGCTCTGGGCCGCGACCTTGAAGGTAAGTGCCAGATAGCGCTGTGCCATCCGGAGCGGTGTGGAAGAGCAAGCTGCCCCAGACCTCGGATTCCGAGCAGGCAGATATGGAGAGCACGATGGCGCTCAAGAGAAGGACGGGGAGTCGCTTGCTTTGGTGCATAGATTCGTTCCGCCGCGATTGTAACGGCCTGCTAGCATCGGCGCATGAAAGCTTTCAACCTTCGACTTCTCTGTCCGCTTCTGTGCCTGGTTCTTGTGTTTGTGGGCTGTCCGCCAACGAATGATCGGCTCGATGACGACGACAGCGTTGACGACGATGATTCGGCGGTGGGCGATGACGACACCAGCACCGATGATGACGATGCATCCTCTTCGTGTGACGCGCCGGCCCCTCCCTATACCTTTGAATTGGTCAGGACCGATGGCGATGGTGTGGACTCGACTGAGTCCCTCGATTTCGATGGACTGGTCTGCACTGACTACAACGGTGATGAGTGGTCGATCAGCTACAGCAACGCCTCAGGGTGGCAACTGAGAGTGGTTGCTGGGCCGCTGGTCGAGGGAGAGACGCTCGACGGCGATACCAGCTCGTCCAAGATTGACATCACCTTGCAGAACAACTCGTTGCAGGCGGTCTATTCGGGGCGCCTCTCGATGGGACATCCCAGCAGCATCGAAGTGCAGCGCTATCAGGGTCCGGCGGGACCTTGCGGGTGGCTGAGTACTGAGCCTCTACAGGCCCCTAGTGCGGGCGGAGGCAGTGTGACGGTCGGTCCACAGCCGATTCCGTTCAACTGTCCGAACTAGGGGTTCCGAGACCGGAGGCGGCGCGCGCTGCTTCCTGTACGCCGCGGGCCAGCACCGACCGCAAGCGACCATCTTCCAGCGACA
>CAZEIY010000001.1:38658-44290 GCA_964512375.1 uncultured Rickettsiales bacterium
CGCCGAGATCGTGCAGCCGGCCGGGGTAGTCACCTCGTCTTTTAGCGCTGCGGGGTGGCGTCCTGTTTCACGGACCATCTTGGCGGCACCAAGGGCCGTCTGCGCAGCCATTTCGGTAGCTACTTTGCGCGGCAGCCCGGTCATCACTCCCCCCTCGGAGAGCGCCTCGATGATGACGTAGAGGAAGGCGGGCCCCGAGCCAGAGAGACCAGTTACTGCGTCCATGTGTTCTTCATCCAGACGGAGCACACGGCCCAGGGCGCCGAAGATCTCTTCGGCGCAGTCCAGGTCCTGTTCTGAAGCCACGCTTCCGCGGGTAATGACGATCATGCCGGCCCCGACCAGGCAGGGCGTGTTCGGCATGGCTCGAACGACCCGCAGCCCGCTGCCTGCTGCGGACTCCAGTTCCGCGGTGGAGATGCCGGCGACGATCGAGATGACCAGCGGCTTGTGACCGAGGGCTCCGCTTGAGGCCAGGCCCTGAAGCAGTGGTCGAGCATCGCGGGGCTTGGTGCACAGAAGAATGATGTCTGCTCCTCGAGCCGCCGCGTCGTTGTCTGTCGTCACGTCAAAGGAGACCTGCTCTCGGACCTGAGCGAGCTCACGCTCATGCTTGACGGTGCCGTGGATTCTCGTTGCGTCCATGACGCCTGCACCTACGATGCCCTTGCCCAGGGCCCGTCCCATGGTCCCGGTGCCAAGAATGGCGACCTTGCTCTGATTCAGCATGTTCTGCTCCTGCGTGTGGGTAGTGAGGGGCACTCGCGCGTCCCAGCCGGCAACACCCTACTCGCTTGCTGGCGAACTTGGCAGCCCCAGGTTGGACTCGGGAGGCAGCCCCCGGTCCACCAGCGCGTTTAGTGAGGCTCCCATCATGAGGGCCAGAGAGCCGATGTACATCCACGCCATGAGAACGGCGACCGAGCCCAGCGAGCCGTAGGTGACGTTGAATTGGATGAACAATGTGGCGAATGAGGTGAAGAGCCAGGTGGCGACCAGCCAGCTGAGAACCGCCGTGACCGAGCCTGTCGACATGAAGCGCCATCTGGGGCGCTGGTCGGGTAGGAGAAAGTACAGTTGCTGCACCAGGAAGCTGGCTGTGAAGAGGAGAATCGGCCAGCGCACGACTGAAATTAACGTGCCCGAACTTACCGGGATGAGACCGCGATCGACTACGAGATCGACGATGAGGTCGCCCAGAGAGAGGGCGAGAATTGTGATGACGAAGCCGAGCAGCGCGCCGAGAGTCAGCAGCATCGATCGTAACCGTCTGAGCAGTTCAGAATTGAGCTTCGGCACCCGATAGGCACGGTTCAGGGCTCGCGACAGCGAAACCAGGGCTCGGCTTGCTGACCATAGAGCCACCGCCGCAGAGGCTGTGAGTAGGCCTGTTCGCGGTCGATTGACGAGGTCTTCGATGTGGGCGGTGAGCAGGTCGTAGACCTCTGTCGGTAGTAGGGGCTGACTTATCTCGAAGAGTCTCTCGAGGGGGCTTTCCAACGGCATGTAGGGCAGCAGGGTGATCAGGCAGAGCAGAGCTGGAAACATGCTGAACAGCAGGTAGAAGGCCATGCCGGCTGCCATCTCACTGGTTGAGTCTCCACGCATCGTGCGCGGAAGGTCGTGGAAGGCGTAGAGACGGAGTTGGATGCGCTCGCGCCACGTCTGCGGAAGCACACCTAGCGGGCGCGATACCCACGGTAACTGGTCTCCCCAACTCACCTCGGCTCCCCTCGCAGTTCGTCGTGCCAGGTCTGCAGCAACTCCTGGAGAGTACGTCGATACCGGTGTGTGCGTAGAGCCTTCTCTGCAGGAGCAGGCGCAGCCAATTGGACCTCAACGACCTTCCTCGCCTCGTCGAGTGCGCCGCTGGCGGCGAGGATCTCGGCGAGGCGATGGCTGGCGCGAAGCTTGTTGTCGCCGTAGCTGAAATCGAGAGCCCGACGTGCCGAGACGAGGGCGCCCTCAAGGTCTCCCGTATCGTCTTGTAAACCAGCCATCTTGTAGTGCCAGGTGAAGTCCTCGGGAAGCACCTCTGCCATCTTTGCGCAGATCGGCAGTGCGACCAGAGGAAGGCGAGCGGCTGTAAGAGAAGAGATGATGTCGTGGATGGGGCCTTGCTGGGAGATCAGTCTCCTGTTCCTGTGCTCTTCCAGCAGGTCGGCAGGTAAGGAGATCGCTATCTCGGAGCTGGGACCGCTCGCCTCGATCACCTGCGCTGCGCTACGTAGAGCTGCTCGTGCGTAGAGTTCTTGTCCCTCTCCAGCCTTCATCCAGGATGCCCGGTACCAGGCGGCACTGGCCAGATCGTGCTGGGTAGTGAAATCGACGACATCTACGCGTCCTTCGAGTTGTCTCTCGTCTTCCGAGATGATCACGCTTGCCGTGTGCCGCGCACCGATAGCCGTCCCCAGGCGTTCTCCAAATGTGTTCTCGAGTTGAGCCGCTTCCTCAGTCCTACCTGCCGCGCGAAGAATTCCTGCAGACCGAGCAATAAGACCTGCGGCGCGCCCAGGCCGGGGTGCGATCTCGGCCGCTCTGCGCGCGAGATCCGGTGCCTCCGAGGGAGCAACCTGCTCGGCGAAGTCCACCGCGAGGGACAGCACGGCAAAGCGGGCGGTTTCGTCACCGCCGCGGCTTCCTATCGCGCTCTGAATACGCAACCAGCCGGATTCCCACTCGCCTCGGGCGGCCATGCCGCGCAGCTCGACGAGGAGGCTCCAGCTCTCTTCGTCCTGGGCCCGTCCCGAAGGAGCCACGGCCTCGAGCCTCGCGGCGAGGACTTCAGCGTTGTTGAAACCGACGCTCCTCTCCAGCAGCGCTCCTTCGGCACTCAACACCAGGAGCGTGGGGTAGCCGCCTACCCCGTAGTGGCTCTTCAACTCGAAGCTGCTCTGGTGATCGGCATCGGCAGCCACTCGTACGAATCGTTGGAGCAGTGGACCGTAGGCCATTTGGTCGAGGAACTCACTGTGGAGTCGCTTGCAGGCCGGGCACCACTCAGTCGAGAACTCCACGAGCAGTGGTTTGGACTCCTGGGCAGCCAGATCGAGCGCTGCCCGCCATTGTCCGCCCTTGCGCAGCTGGAACCAGGACAGATCTGCGTCTTCGCTCTGTCCCAGGCCACGGGGAGGGGGCTCTGGACCCGGTCGCACAGCTGGTACCTGGTCGAGCTCTCTTGCTCGGGCCACGATCCTTCCGTGCAGTGGGCCTGGTAGCAGCACGTCCGTCTGGCCCAGGAAGGGCTGACACAGCGACTCGTCGTCGTTGCAGACGGCTCCACGCACCGATAGTTGCCGAGAGTCCGGCCGCTCAACGCGTCCTAGGGGTAGAGCCACCCGAACTGACGAATTGGTGGAGTCGGCCTGTTCCTTCCAGAGTAGGTCAAGGCTCTCTCCATCCCGTAGTCGGACCTCAACGGGGAAGTCTGCAGCGAGGTGCGTGCCACGACGCGGCGTGACGATGAACCTGATCAGGCCAGCGCCACGACTCCAGCGGATCTGGGGGAGTTCGAGCGACGTGTGCTGGTTGTCGACGGTGTCTGTGCTGCCTCCTGTCGCGCCAGTAGCCCCGACAGGAGCCGGTGCAGCCAGCGCGAAGAGAACAACTGTGTAAGCGAAGACATAGCGAATCGTCATTGGCGGAGTATCGTATCCATGGATGCAGGACGCCAGATCCCAGAGCCATCGGGGCGCGGTCTTCCTCAGCGCTTCGGGTCTGTTCGCCAGTATTCTGGCTGCCTTATGCCTGTGCGTTGGCTGCGCTGATCCTGCACGCGCCCTCGACGATGCGCAGGAGAGCGCCCGCAACGGAGACTACGAAGGGCAACGTGAAATCTTGCGTCGCGCCCTGGAGTCGAGTCCCGAAGATCTGCCTTTGCTGATGGAGGCTGCCCGCTACTACCTGCGCAGTTCACCCCAGGGCCGTTACAAGCCGCGATTGGCGCTGCACTACGCCATGCGTGCAGCGCGTGCATCGGAGTCTCCAGATGGCGAGGTGTCGAAGTTGGTGTTCAAGGCGTATCGCGCTGCAGGCAGCTTGGAGGAGGAGAGGGAGCTACTGGTCGCCGGTTTACGCGCAGTTGGGCATCCTGACTCCGAGGCCCCACAACTGAGGCAGCCCGTAGACCCCGATCTGCTCGAGCCCACGCTTGCCAATCTCCGCGAGCAGAAGCGACGCGAGGAAGGTGGTCAGCCGCTGCCGCCTTGCGAAGAGGGAATGGCTTACATTCCGGCGGGGCGCTATCCGACAGGCCCCGAGTCGTTCACTCGTGATGAGACCATAGAAGTACAGGGGCTCTGCATCGACCAGGTGGCCCCAGGTGGCCTCGCTTCGCAGTTTGAGAACGCGGCTGCCCTGGACGCTGCTTGCTCAGCGGTCGACAAGCGGCGCTGTAGCGACAACGAGATGCAGGTTGCGTGCGGTGCCATGGCGGCGGTGCTCGGGACACATCCTGCCTGCGTGATGAATAGGGTCTTGCGTTGCTGTAGCGCACCACATCTGCGTACCCCGTAGAGCCTGGAGCTTGCGAGTAGTCGAGCGCTTCAGTACATTCCTGCCTCACTGAAGCAGCACTCTGCTTGCTGCAGCTCTCGCATTTCCTGTTGGAGGACTCTCGATGTCCCGTCTCACGCTCTCTACGCTCCTCGCCGCGGCTCTCTTCCTCTCAGCCTGCCCCGCCAATCCTCCTGCGTCCGCTACGGACAGTCTCTGTGCTTCACTTCCCGATACGACTGAGGTCATTGGGCAGCAGGGAGATGTGACGGTCACGAAAGCTGAGTTCGATGCCGAGTTGATGGCAATTCCCGAGCGGGCTCGTGCGCGCTACGAGCAGGACAAGGAGAAGGCCGAGCTGATCAATCGCATCATTTTGAACAAGGCACTCTTCGCCAAGGTCGAGAGCGAGGGAATGCTGGATGACCCTACGGTTCGTCACTCGGCGCGGATGGCAGCAGAGAAGGCCTACGTCAACGCCCTGTTCAAGCGTCTTGAGGCCAATGCGGTGAGTGACGCTTCTGTTATGGCCCACTACGATGAGAACAAGGCTCGATTCTCTCGTCCGATGGCCCGTGTTCGACATGTCCTGGTCAAGGATGAAGGGCTGGCCACTGACATCCTGACGAAGATCCAGGGCGGTGCTGATTTCGCTGCGTTGGCTCAGCTTCACTCCGAGGACCGAGGGAGCAAGGTTCGTGGAGGTGAGCTCCCCTGGGCCACGCGCGATCGCTGGGTCAAGGAGTTTGGCGATGCCGCGTTCAGTCTCGAGGTCAATGGAGTCTCTGACCTGGTGCAGAGCAAGTACGGCTTTCACATCATCCAACTCCTAGAGAAGCGCGAGCAGCAGCCCCTCGAAGAGGTACGTCCTGGCATCGAGCGGCTCCTCTCTCGGAACGCGGTGCGCGACTATCGTGAGAAGGTGCGTAGTGAGCTGGGCCTGCCTGCTCCTGGCGCTGCAGGTCCAGGCTCTCGACCGGTCAATCCGCACAAGTCGGGCAAGGTGAAGCACCCAGCCGGCGCTCGTCCGGGAGTGAAGGTGCGCCCGGCCGGCGGTGTGCCTGCGCAGGAGAAGCCCGCAGGTGCCGAAGGCAAGTAGTCACCACTCTTCTGGGATGCAGTACAGGACGCTGCTCAC
>CAZEIY010000002.1:0-36780 GCA_964512375.1 uncultured Rickettsiales bacterium
GAGAGATGTCCTGGAGAGCAGCCTTAGCTCCGCACGTGTTCACCTCGCGGTTCATCTCCTGAACAAGAAAGTTCAACCTTCGACCGACAGCCGGCTCTCCGCAAAGCGCCTCCCGAGCCTGGCTGATGTGCGAACTGAGGCGAGTCAACTCCTCGTCCACAGCTGCCCGATCGGCCAATATCGCTGTCTCCTGAGCGAGGCGAGCAGGATCTACTCGTTGATCCTCAAGGAGGTCATCCAGACGAGCCCGCAGCCGCGCCTGGAGCACCTCAGACTGCCCCTCCGCAAGGCTGGCGATTGTCGAACGAAGCGCGTCAACTCGGTCCAGCCGAGTGAGTAGGTCCGCTTGAAGGTTGGCTCCCTCGGCCTCACGCATCTCGATCAGAGAGTCCAGCGCACGATCCAGGGCCCCACTGACCAGCGGACCCTCTTCAGCGCTCTCCGCGACCACTTCCCGCACCTCAACTACGCCCGGCATTCGAAGCAACTCACCGATGGTCAGGTCCTGCTCGACGCCGAGCTCCCTGGCCAAGCTCCGACTGCCCTCGAAGAGCCGAGCAGCAAGCTGATGGTCGATGTGCGCCTCAGTGTGCGACGCCTGCGCGAGCTTCTCTCGCTTGACCAGGATCTCAACCCGACCTCGCTCAAGTCGAGCGCGCACAGCGCTCGCCAGTGCGGGCTCGAGCGCCGTCCAGTTGCGGGGCAACTTGATCTGCAGATCAAGAAAACGATGGTTGACGGAACGCAACTCGACGCTGATACGCAGCCCGTCAGCCTCGACCTCTCCTCGACCGTAACCAGTCATCGACCTGCAGGTACCACTCATCGGCTCATCCTCGCGCCTGTCCTCAGGCGGAGCGCATGTTACTACACAGCGTTCCCAGCATGCCGAGTAGTCGCCCACCCAATTCCTCGGGGGAGTCTCTCTCCTGAGCTCGTCTGCGTGCTTCTTTGGCGAGACTGCTGCGATACTCTGGCAGTCTGTACAGCGCCGAGATGACCGCTAACAGCTCTCCATGCAGTGGTTCTCGACGACGACCTTCTTCTCGCAGAGGAACGAGTACGGCGCCCGTCCCCTCGCCCAGCTCAAACTCAAAACCCGGCAGCGCGGACGTTACGACGGGGATACCGCTCGCCTGTGCCTCCAGTAAAGAAACCGGAACACCATCACGATCGCCATCCTCATCAATACGGCACGAAAGAATTGCAGCGTGAAATCGCCCCCGCTTGAGGAGCGAGAGCACCCTCTCATTGGGCATCGCTCCCAGAAGCTCGATTCTCAATCTGCCATCCGCAGATTCCTGCAACTGCTCTGAGAGAGCATCAAGTTCCTCCCGCTCGGGTCCATCCCCCACGACGGTCAGCTCGACGTCAATACCTCGCGATGCAAGAAAAGCGGCCACCCACAGGGTCAGGTCGTGGCCCTTCTTGGGAACCAATCGGCCCACAGCAATCAAACGGAGCGGGTCGCCGGGTTCGGGTGATTCGGCCGTCTCTTCGGGCACAAACACCGAGCAGGGAAGCAATGCTACGCACTCGGGTGCGAGACCCTGGCGAAGCAGGCGATCCCGATGAAACGGCGTAATCGTCGTTACGTGCGAAGCCGCATGCACCAGCCAGGACATATCCGTGATGGGTACGAACAGGTCACGAGCATGCACTGCGACCGAGACGGGGATTCCAGCAAGGAGACCTGCTGACACGGCGTATCGCGCGGTCTCAGCGGCGTGATGCACCCGGATCACATCAACACCGGAACGTTGCCACGTACGAGCCAGCCAGGCGACTCGCCGCAAGTCACGAAGACGGGCGTGACGACTCCAATTACCAAACACCTGCGAGTATCCAGGCATCTCCTCAATCCCAAGGGACGCAAAGACCGTCCGGACACTCGAAGAACGTGGCACAACGCGCGCGCCGGCGCACAAGGGCTCGTGACGAGCGTGCATCAACTCATCCTCACTCCGGTCCAACGTCCAGATCTGAAGATCGACCCCCAGCGCATCCAACATCATGGCTTCGTCCAGGACGTAGGTCTCCGATGTGCGCGGTAGATAGCGCTGCAGATACGCAACACACAGGGCCCTGCCAGTCACGAAACGACCCCGAGGCGTTCTTCTACGAGGTCCCTGAGCGCCTGAGCACGATCTGTCCAGCGCGGTCGCGACATCGACCACGTCGCCAGAGGACGAGGATGAGAACAAGCCTCTTGAACCGCCGCCACCAGCGAAGCAACGTCGTTCACCCCGCGGTAGGGGAACTCCCCCATCGCCGCACTCACCGAAGGGCTCTCGCTGGCCACAACCGGCAGACCCGAGCCTGCCGCATCTACCACTTGCAGGGGACAGAGACGAGTGCGGGTCTCATCATCCTCGGGGTAGAGCGCAAGCCACACCGATGCAGTATCGAGAAGGTCCTCACGAGCAGCGCCCCAGGATGGGCCCAGGAGCTGAACCCGATCGCACAGACGCTCATCCCTCTCGATGCGACTCATCCAGCCATCGTAACGGACCGCACCCTGGTCGCGCCCCACCAGCCAGAGCGGCGGCAGAGCAGGTTCTGCCGCCCAGGCATCGAGGGCCAGGTCCAAACCATCGCGACGATGCAATCCGAGAGCAAGGACGGGGGCATCATGCGCTGGCTTCGCCTCAGCCCGTAGCTGAGCCCTCTCCACATCCAGACCGCAGGCATTTGGAAGCAAGACAACGCGCTGTTCGCTCAAGCCCAGAGCGAGCAGATCTTCTCGCAAGCCGGGGGCTGGAGTGATGTGAACGTCTGCCCGCTCCAGCGCCCGGCGATGGCTTCTCTTCGTAGGGTCCGGACGCACATGCCATTCCATGAGCACTGCCGCCCAGCGCGCCCGTCCACGCCTGCTCGCCGAAGCAGCGACCCTGGCATCACGGCACAAGAGCACGCGATCGTTGCGTGCGAGCGCGCGAAGGTTTCTCCTGAAGATGAGACCAGCTAGAGGCGGACGATGCGGCAACCGACTCTGGTGAAGGCTCATCCCCTTCGGAAGCGCTCTCCCCAGCCAGGCATCCACTGTGTTGGGCCCGCCATCACCACGGGCAGCATCCGCGACCAGGTGAACATCGCTCTGAACGATCTCAGCGAGGCCAACAGCTTGCTGTAGCGCCTGCCAGCCTTGCGGCCTCGGAGAAGGTAGCGCCGCACGCACTGCGACCACCCAGCCAGCACGTCTCAAGGCGCTACCTGAGTGAAAGAGAAGAGCTGACAGACCTTCTCAGCGAGATGCTCGGAGCGCCCTCGCTCCTCGAAGGCCCGGCGTCCTCCGGCCGCGAGGGCCAACCTTCGGTCCGAATCAGCGAGGAGAACGTCCAGCAACTGCGCGAGTTCGTCAGCCGCACGAGGATCTTCGAGCAGTTCTCCGTTGTCACCCGGGCGAACCGCTGCGGGCACCCCACCACTACGGCCTCCTACAACAGCGAGCCCACGCGCTCCGGCCTCAAGGTAGACGAGCCCATAGCCCTCCGTGTCTCCGTCAAGCTCTTCGCGGGCAGGCATCACAAACAGGTCCGCGCGCTCCCACGCGCGCTCCAGTTCATCAGATGGAAGCCAACCACACAGCTCCACTCGGTCCTCCACACCATGAGCACGGACCAGCTTCTTCAGGCGGCTGCGATCCGGCCCCTCACCCACCACCAGGTAGCGCAACGTCGGACGGCTCGTGACCAGAAGAGCCAGTGCCGCAATAACTACATCCTGTCCCTTTCTGGGGATCAGCCTGCCTACGGTCATCAAGGTGGTAGGCGGACGCTTCGGACGGCCGCCCCGACGAGGACAATCGGGAACGGCTGCAGGGACTACGACGATTCGATCCGCAGAGACTCCGCGGTCGCACAGCTCACCTGCCAACCAGGGGCTCAGGACGAGCCATCGCACATCAGCGCGCCAGGCATGCTCCCGGCGAGAGCTACGCTTTGAGTCCAGCACACCAGTCACGTCCCGGCCGTGAGCCATCACAGCGATCTCCGGTCGTCGTTCCAATCCACCACACTGAAGAGCCTCCGTCAGAGCCGACAGAGGCTCCCAGGTAGTCAGGATGACCACATCTGGTTGGAACTCTGGCAACAGCTCCCCGAGCCCTCTCCGCCAGTGCTGGTCACCCCTCTTCCCCCAACTCCGTCCGGGCAGTCCGTGCACCACAAAGGGATGAGCTTCAGATCCAGCGGCTCGCACAGCGAGTGCCCGCTGCCGTGGCCCTGACCCTCTGGTCCAGACTTCGACATGAACCCCCGCCTCATGTAGACCGCCAGCAAGGACAGCGGAGAGCGTGGCTATCCCCCCATCGCTGAAGTCAATCCAATCAGAGCTGACAAGGGCTATGCGCATCGTCTCGCCTCTTCGATCAGCAGCAGACAGGCGTCCAGGACATCACCGACGACAATATCACCCAGGCAATGTTGGCTGCCGCGCTGACAGCGGCCGGCACCATGCATTGAGCAGGGACTGCAGTCCTGGGACGAAGTGATCAGTCTCCCCCTGTTCTCCCAGACCCAGAAGCCCGACTCGACTGGGGTCGGCCCGAACAACGCGACCAGGCCACAGCCAAGGGCTGCTGCGAGATGCATCGGGCCGGTGTCGCCGGCAACGACGACGTCGCAACCTTCGAGATCCCTGGCGAGCTGAACGAGCGAAGCTGAGCTGTAGCAGGTGGTGGCTGGTAGGAGACCGAACTGGGCAAACAGGTCTGTCCGAGAGGGGCCCGCAAAGAGCCGGATGCCTCCACCACCAGCTGCGTGCCAACGAACGGCCAGCTCGCGAAATTTAGCTACACGCCAACGTTTGAGGTCCCAAGCTGCATCCAAAACAATGCCCAGCACGGGTAATCGGGGCGCCCCCTCCCCTCGCTGAGCAGGACCGGCCCGGTAGGTAGTAGGGACGGAAGAGGGCTGGGCGCCAGGCACCAGAGCAAGAAGAGAGAATGCCCGCTCCGCGGCAAGCAAGTGACGCTCCGGCCACGAGAGGAGCCTCTGATGGCCTCCGAGAAGCCTGGCCACTGCATCCGCTGGTCCCTGCAACAAGGGTGACCTTCGCAAGAGGGTCCCTCGCAAGATCGTCTGCTTGTCGACCTTGACGGTTTGCGCTCCAGATTGACGCGGCAGCCTGCGAGATAGCCGGGCGCTGGCCGGCACGCCATGAAGATCGAGAACCAGATCCGAGGGTTCAAGTTCATCCAGTTGGCGCGGGACCAGAACCTTCACCCCGCTGGGGAGGAGGTCCGACATGAGGTCGCGATAGTGACCATCACAGATCAGGGTCAACCCGATCTGATCGTGTGCTGCAAGCCAGTTGAGAGCAGGAAGAGTCATCACCAGATCGCCAAGCTTGCCCAGGCGAAGGGCCGTAACAGAGAAGCTCACGGGTGCACCGCTCGATCGATAGACCCTAGCCCTGAACTCTGCTGAACCCATCGCGCGACCACGCCAGCGTCCAGTTCCATACACTCCTGGCCAGCGACGTTCCGGCAGTGATCTGCGTAGCAGGGAGCGCAGTCCAGCGCAGCCCCCCTCCAGAGCACCTGACCACGGACAGGACGATGGCGCACGGGATCTGTCGGCCCAAACAACACCACCGGGTCAAGTCCCACTGCTGCACTCAAGTGCGCGAGGCCCGTGTCGCAGAGCACCACTGCACCACACAAACTGGCTAGGGCTGCCCACGCGGCTGGCGAGAGGCTGGATGTACCCGCATAACAGGGGGAATCAAGAGACCTCGCCAATGAGATGGCATCACTTGCATCGGTCGGGTCCGGTCCACCGCTGACAAGGATGATCGCCCCCCTTGCCTGCAGCTCGCGGCCGAGGAGTCGCCAGTTTTCCTGCGGCCACCTCTTGCTGGCCAACCCCTTTGCAAAGGGGTGCAACAAGACACTCGGGCTACCGGCGCGTTGCCACGCAGATCTCGCCTGGTCACACGCCAGCCCCCCTGGCCGATACTCCAGATCCGCCAACTCAGCGGCTGCGGGATTGTGTCCCAGGAGATCAAGAGCAAAGCTCGCGATGCGACGGTAGGCGAGCGCCTGATGCTCATTCACCAGCAGCGAGGGAAGGCCCCTGCCTGGCAACGGCCTGGGTGGCTCCGGCACAACATGACTCAACAAGATACGGCGCCCATCTGTTGCCAGACCGAGGCGCACGGGCATCCCGGCGGTCCTTGCCTGAAGCGCTACCCGAATCGACGGCGCGAGGAGCACAGCGAGGGAGTGCCTATCAGGAATAAAGCGGGAGGACATCTCAAGCCAGGGCCCCTGATCAGCGAGGAGTTCCAGCACTGTCCTATTCGAACAGACAAGCCCCACCGAGTGTCCAGGGACTGACGCGAGCATACGCAGCGCGGGCAACGCGAGCACGGCGTCACCAATGTGCTTTGGAACAGCGACCTGGATCTTCCCAGACATGCCTGCTCAGCCTCCGAAGGCCATCTTCTACTTGCGGCGGTTCTTCTTACGAGCCTTGCGAGCCTTCTTGCGTTGAGCCTTCTTCTTGCTCAGGTCCACAGCACGCTTCCCGGTAGTGCTACCTGCGCCGAGTCCCAGAGCACCCAGCGACTGTCCTCCGGCCATGTCCTTGAGCCCCTGCAGCATGGCTGGATTGATATTGAGGCCCTGACGACGAAGACGCGCCAATCCTTGAGCCTGTCGCAGACCGGGGACCTTGCCAAGCAGCCCGGTTGCCTTACCCATCTCCTTCATCATCGCCCGCGCCATGTTGAAGCGCTCGAGCAACTCTTTGACATCCTTACGACTTCGACCGGCTCCTCTGGCGATACGCTGACTGCGGCTGTCGTTAATGATGTCTGGCTTGCGTCGCTCGCTGCGAGTCATCGAGTTGCAAATGGCCTCGATTCGCACCAGCTCACGGTCATCGAACTGAGTGCCCTTTGGCAACATATCGCCGACCATGGGCATCTTCTCGAAGACCTCTTGCAGGGGCCCCATCTTCTGAATGGTTCGCATCTGCTCGAGGAAATCCTCGAAATTGAAGTCGCCCTTGAGCATCTTCTCGGCATCGGCTTCTGCCTTCTCGGCATCGACGACATCCTCAAAGTCCTTCATCAAGCCAACTACATCACCCATACCGAGGATGCGAGATGCCAGGCCCTCCGGACGGAACTCTTCGAGCCGGTCCAGCTCCTCACCCATGCCGATGTACTTGATAGGTACACCGGTGACCTCCTTGATGGACAGCGCCGCGCCACCGCGTGCGTCACCATCGACCTTGGTCAATACGAAGCCGCTAAGCGAGAGCCGCTCATGAAATGTCTTTGCAGTCCGCACGGCGTCCTGACCGATCATCGCGTCACAGACAAAGAGGACGTTGCGTGAGTTGGTGCGGGAGTGAATGGCGTCGAGTTCAGCCATCATCGTGTCATCAACAGCGAGGCGTCCCGCGGTATCGAGGATGACCACGTCGCGCCCCACACTGGCCGCCTGAGTCATGGCCATCTCACAGAGATCGGGGGGGCTCAGACCCTTGAGCGAGAAGACCGGAATATCCAGTTGACGGCCCAGGACCATGAGTTGTTGCACAGCGGCTGGCCGGTACGTGTCGGCAGCCACGAGCATCGGCTTCTTGCCCTTCACTTCCTTGAGGAAGCGAGCCAGCTTGCCCGCAGTAGTGGTCTTTCCGGAGCCCTGTAGGCCGACCATCATCACAGCCGTCGGGCCCTTGTTGGAGTACTCAAGTTCGACGTCCACCGGACCCATCAGGCTCACGAGTTCCTCGTTGCAAATACGCACGAAGTGGTCGCCGGGCGTCACCTTCAGGGCATCACGGTTCTTCGTCTTGGTCTTAACCTGGACGATCTCACCGAGCGCCTTTGCACTGACTCGCTCGAGGAAGCCGTTGGCTACCTGATAGTCAACATCTGCCTCGAGCAACGAGACACGAATCGAGCGCACTGCTTCCTTGATATCTTCTTCGCTTATGCGTCTCTGCCCCTGGAACTTCAGGCGGACGTCACGAAAGCCGTTGGTCAGGGTATCAAGCATCAGGAGATTCCATCTTGTGCGGTCACGGAGCGCGATATTAGCAGGCGCTCAGTTCCCCGTGGAGCCGAAGCCGCCGCTGCCACGAGCGGTCTCATCGAGGACGTCGACTTCACTGACTTCTACCGCAGCCACCCTGGCTACAACCAGCTGGGCGATTCGCATTCCGCGCTCGATTTGGAAGTCTTCAGCGCCGAGATTAGCGAGGAGCACTTTCACTTCACCGCGGTAGTCGGCGTCGATTGTGCCAGGAGCATTGATGACTGTTATTCCGTGGCGCAGGGCGAGGCCCGAGCGGGGTCGCACCTGGACTTCGAACCCATGGGGTACGGCCATAGCGAGGCCTGTGGGCACTGCCGCTCGCTCGCCCGGTCTCAGGACGAGGGGCTCATCAACCCCAGCGCAGACATCCATGCCTGCGGCACCTGCGCTCATGATTCGGGGGATTGGAAGGTCACTATCCCGCTCCGGCCTGATACGACAGACACGGAGCGGGACAGCGGTTTCCATTCTCTAAAGGACCTCTCAGGCCTGAGCGGTCTCGCCGCCGAGGGCCTCGCCCAGAGCAGCTCGTCGGGACAGTCGGATCTTGCCCGACTTATCGACGTCAATGCACTTCACCAGCACTTCCTCACCCTCTTGGAGGATGTCAGTCACGTTGTTGACGCGATTGTTTGCCAGCTCACTGATGTGCACCAGCCCGTCCGTGTTAGCGAAGATCTCGACGAAAGCGCCAAAATCCACAACCTTCTTGACGATGCCCAGGTACAGCTTGCCGATCTCGGCTTCCTGCGTGAGCTCGCGAATCATGCGGATGGCCGCAGCACACGCGTCGCCGTCAGGCGAGGAGATGGTCACGACGCCGACGCCAGTGGAGTCATCCACGTTGACATTGGCTCCAGTAGCCTCCTGGATGCCCTTAATCGTCTTGCCTCCGGGGCCGATGATGTCCCGAACTCGGCTCTGCTTGATCTCAAGGGTGTGAATCCGCGGTGCGTACGGGCTGAGCTCGTCACGGCCGGCGGAGATCACCTCATTCATATTGTCGAGAATGAGGGTACGAGCCTCGCGCGCCTGACCCAGGGCCTTGCGCATAATCTCGGAACTGACGCCCTTGATCTTAGTGTCCATCTGGAAGGCCGTCACACCAGCCTTGGTTCCGGTCACCTTGAAGTCCATGTCGCCGAGGTGATCCTCGTCGCCGGTGATGTCCGAAAGGACCGCATAGCGATCGCCTTCCTTGATGAGGCCCATGGCAATGCCGGCAACCGCATCCTTGGTGGGAACACCAGCGTCCATCATGGCCAGAGAAGCACCGCACACCGAAGCCATCGACGAGGAGCCGTTGCTCTCGGTGATGTCGGAGACGACCCGGACCACATAAGGGTAGTTATCCGTCGGGACCACAGGGGCCACTGCACGACGCGCGAGGGCGCCGTGACCGATTTCGCGCCGTCCCGGACCCATCATGCGACGCGTCTCACCCACCGAGTAGGCGGGAAAGTTGTAGTGCAGCATGAAGCGGTTCCAGCCCTGCTCATTGATCTCATCAATGCGCTGCTCGTCCATACGGGTACCGAGCGTGCAGGTGACCAGCGCCTGGGTCTCACCACGAGTAAACAGAGCCGAACCATGGGTGCGCGGCAGCACGCCCACTTCAACACTGATGTCGCGCACCTCGTCTACAGCGCGACCGTCGAGACGGACGCCCGTGTCGAGAAGTCGATTTCGCATCAAGCTCTTGAACAGCTTGCCGTGGAGGTCACCAAGGGTGCCTCGGCGGGCAGACTTCTCGGAGTCTGTCGCATCATCACCAAGGGCCATCTCGGAGCGAATCTCCTCCTTAACCGCCTTCAGCGCGATCCTACGCTCATGCTTACCCTCAATACCAAAGGTAGCGGAGGTTGCATCACTGTAACTCTTGGCGATCTCCTCATAGAGGTCGCTGGTATCAGCAGACTCAGGCGCGATCATCTTCTCCTTGCCGACAGCTGCGATGAGCTCTTCCTGCAAGGTGATCAGCGGCTGCGCTGCGTCAAACGCAAACTCGAGACCAGCGACGATATCGTCCTCACTGGCCCCTTCCATGCCGCCCTCGACCATCGTGATTGCCTCGCGGCTCGCGGCCACGATCATGTCGAAGTCACTCTTTTCGAGCTGGCTGGTTGTGGGATTTGCGACCCAGTCACCATTAATACGACCCACCCGGATGCCGGCGATAGGACCATCAAAAGGAATGTCGGAGATGCAGGTAGCAGCCGACGCGCCGGTGAGGGCGAGGACGTCGGTAGCGTTCTGCTGGTCGTGAGAGACCACGTAGGCGAGCACCTGAATCTCGGCACGCCAGGTCTTGGGGAACAGCGGGCGAATGGGGCGGTCCATCATGCGGGCCACCAGGATGCTGTTAGGACCGGGACGACCTTCACGCTTGAAGTAGCCGCCCGGAATGCGACCGGCAGCTGCCGACATAGGTCGGTAGTCGCAGGTCAGGGGGAGGAAGTCAGTGCCGGGACGGCCTTCCTTGGCGCCAGTCGCGGCGACGAGGACGACGGATTCGCCGTAGCGAACCAGCACCGATCCGCCCGCCTGCTTGGCGATGCGTCCGGTCTCGATGGAGAGGGTCTGGCCGTTGATCTCAACGGACTTAATTGTGGTTGCCATGTGTGGCACTACCTTTCAATCGCGATCAGCAGCCCCAGTACCTGGTCCCTTGACCCGGCGTTCTCCACTACGGAGTGGCGCTGCTTCAAATTGTCTTCACGAGCACTGCCGCCGATCGCGAGGTTGCAGTGGACTATCTCGGGAAGGTCGGGCCGCCCTCTTACCCAGTCGCGGGAGAGGACGCACACCGTTTGGTGAGGAGCCGGTCGGCTCCCGACGCGAAACCTATCGCGTCATTACGAATCTATTTATTTGCGAAGCCCCAACTCGCCGAGGATCGACTTGTAGCGCTGGAAGCTACCATTCTTCAGGTAGTCCAGCAGACCGCGTCGACGCGCAACCATCATCAGCAAACCGCGCCGACTGGCGTGATCCTTGTGATGAGTACGGAAGTGCTCGGTAAGGTGATTGATACGCTCGGTAAGAAGGGCGATTTGAACCTCGGGAGATCCGGTATCGCCTTCGGTTTGAGCAAACTGCTTGATCAGTTCGGTCTTACGCTCAGGGGTCATTGCATTCTCCTCCGCCGGTGCCGGCCCCGAAAATCGAGAATCGCACACCACAGATATGATTTGCGGCGAAGGGTAGGAGCGGATCGTAAGAAAGTCAATGTCTGATCCGCTTACTGCGATGCAAACGCGGCACTGCTTCCCCTTGCGCGAGGTCTGCGAACCCTCTGCCGTCGAGAAAAACGACTGTTCTTACAGGCACTTACCGGAGAATTCGATCTACCTCGAACACAATGGACGAGGAATCCCGTCGTACCAGGGAAGCGCTGGTGCAGGCAGCTCGCACCACGGCGAGCACACTGGCCCCCTTCTGATCTTCGACCACCATGGAGTCCCCTTCCATGAAGGCTTCAGGAACACTGGCGCCCAGGGTGCCCAGGTCACCCTTCCGTACGTGCTGGCCGCTACGAATGCGTTCAGCAAGTGGGGCCGAGACCCGAATGGTCGGCACTCCACCAAGGAGATCAGCCACCGGAATGAGCGAGGAAGCAAGAAAGTTCCGCCAGACCGCCGCGTTCGTCTCGGCCACAAACGGAATAAGATCTCCCTCGGACTGCTTCTCCTGACGTTCCTCACGCCACTGCTCACTCTGCTCGCAGATGGCATCGACGGTAATGGAATCTGCAACCAAAAGACGACCGATACGCGTACGGCGTAACGAGCGGAGGTGGCCGCCCACGCCCAGAGCCTGCCCCAGATCGTCCGCCAATGCCCGCACATAGGTGCCAGCAGTGCACTCAACTCGAATGGAGACATCCACGAAAGTACCCTCTCGCTTGATCTCAAGTACTTCGATGGCGTTTATCACCACGAGCTTGGTAGGCAGCTCGACCTCTTCCCCAGCTCGAGCGTACTCGTAGAGGCGCTTGCCATCGACACGGGCCGCTGCATAGCGAGGCACAGTCTGCTCGTACTCACCGAGAAATTCCTGCACAGCAGCCACCACGATCTCATCTTTCAGCCCAGAGGCATCCTCTTCGGCGGTGAACTCACCAGTAGGATCCATCGTGTCCGTGCGCTGACCAAGCCGAACCTCAGCCTCATAGCCCTTGTCTTGATTCTGCAACTGCGGCATCAACCGAGTGGTGCCATTGAGCAGCAGGGGCAAGAGACCAGTGGCGAAGGGATCGAGAGTGCCTCCATGCCCCACCTTGCCGAGTCGTAACCTCGAGCGAATCCGCTGACACACATCATGCGAGGTCAGGCCCGCGGGCTTGTCGACCAGAAGCACTCCCTGCAGGAGCTTGTCCACCTTGCCCGTTCGCCTACGACGTCCCATCAGAATCCTCGCTGCCAGGTTCGTTGGTGGCGGACCCCGCCTTGGCCGTACCCGCAGGCACCTCCCCAACCAGTCCACTCATCAGATCGTGAATCCCAACCAGATTGTCGACACCGACGTCGTAGCGGAACTGCAGACGAGGCGTAAATCGGAGGCGAAGATTACGGCCCAGCTTGCGCTGAAGAAAGGAGGATGCACCTCGGAGCCCCTGCTGCAGCTCGCCGATGCGATCGCTCTCGCCGATTGCACCCAGAGGCACAAAGAACACCTTTGCCTCGCGAAGGTCCGCGCTGAGTTCAACCCGAGTAAAGGTCACCTGCTGTACACGCGGGTCCTTCAGCTCACGCTGAGCCAGGCGCGACAGTTCCGCCTGGATCTCCCGCGCTACCCGATCCGCTCTTCTTACGGTTGCCATGGAGCGCCTTGTACCCGGTGCGGGGGCCCGCGTCGAGACTGATTGTTACGAGGATCGGCAGGCAACTGTCTCGATGATGAGGTGAATGGTGACCTCAACGACAGAATCAACGTCCGCCAGGATGGACCATCCAACAACGGAAGAAGGGCAGCGTGGCTCCCCTCAGAACAGTTCCTTGGGCAGGAATGCATACACATCAATTGCCCGATAGAGGCGCTCATCCTCGTTACTCCGCTCCAGGCGGATACGACGCATGCTCCAACTAAAGTTCCAACGCAGCTCCGAGGTTGACTCGATGGGTGGTCCCAGATCCAAAGGAAAGCCTGAGGTGCCAAGGGCGGTGGGAATGTCCATGAGATGGGCGAGCTTCTTGCGGATTCGGTAGATGCGACCGTCATAGAGCCAAACCTGCGCCCTCTCGAAGAGAATCTCCACCTCGTTCTCGGGGAGGTCCTTGCGGCTAACCAACACCCCAAACTGCTCGAGAGTCTGCTCCTCAGTAAGACTGTCGAACCGACGATCGGCCAGGAAGGGGAGGTCAATGTGCAGACCGGGCCGCTTCACGTAGCCATGCACGGGATCACGAGCCGGGGGCACAGCGACGGTGGGATCAACCCCAGCTGGCGGGCGGGCGGCCGCCTTCTCCTGTTCTTCTGCCTGCTCGATGAGGCTGGGCGCCCCGTCGCCCGATCCGGGACAGGCAACAAGGAACACGGCGGCAACGAAGAGAAGTGGGTAGAAAGTTCTCATATCGACGTTCATGGTTCCGCCTTCGGGCCGCGTTGACAAGCCATCGTAGCAACCCAATACTCCGAAGCTCGCCGCGAGGCCTCCCGACATCCCCCGCGCGGCACCAGTGGAAGCGCAAGAACTCATGTCAGTGTCCCTTCGTCTCTTCGCCATACTCCGCGAGATGCGTGGCACCTCCCAACTCGACGTAGAGCTGCTCGAAGGAGAGAGCGTTGCGCAACTATTCGACCGCCTGTTCGCGAGCGATGAGCCAGGTTACCCACGCGAGTCCGTGATGTTCGCGGTCAATCAGGACTACGTGAGTGGAGGACACATCCCCGAAGATGGCGATGAAATAGCCTTCATCCCGCCTCTTGCTGGTGGTGCAGCTGACCCGCGGGTAGACCTATCCGATAAGCCCATCAGCCTCGACGACCTTGTATCTGAGGTCAGTGGTCCAGACCGCGGTGGACTCGTCACGTTCACGGGCACCGTACGCAATCACTTTGAAGGGAGGCCAGTCCTCCATCTGGAGTACGAGGCCTACGAGGAGATGGCCCTGCGGGAGATGAGTCGCCTGTGCGATGAGATCGAGGTGACCTGGCCAGGAGTTGCCGTCGCCATGGCCCATCGTATTGGCAGACTCCAGATCGGTGAAGCAGCAGTCCACATCGCGATCGCAGGTGGACACCGCGCTGAGTCTTTCGCCGCATGCAGGCACGCCATCGACCGTCTCAAGGAGCGAGTCCCCATCTTCAAGAAGGAAGTCTATGAAGACGACAGCACCTGGAAGTCCAACTGAAGAGGGCGCCTCTGAGGAGGCGCCGGAGCGTTTCAACTTCCGTTCTTCGAAGGGTCGCGCTGACCTCAATCCGTACGTGGAGCGTATCGCAGAGCACGGAGAGATGGTGCTCACCGCCGAGCAAGCCGAAGAACAGCGTGGTCGCTGGCGCGCGGTCGTCGGTGGGGACAAAGACGCTCCCCTGCTCCTTGAGATCGGGCCAGGCAATGGTTTCTTCTTTGCGGACCTCATCAGCCGCTTCCCCGAGGCCGCCGTATTGGCCGTCGAGATCCGCTTCAAGCGGGTGTGGATGACCGCGGACAAGGCACGCCGAAGCCAACAGGACAACTTCCGAGTCATCCATCACCACTCGGGCTACCTCGACCTGCTGTTCGCGCCAGGCGAGCTCAATGCCGTCTATGTGAATCATCCTGATCCGTGGCCCAAGGAGCGACACCATAAACACCGCCTCCTGCAGCCGTCCTTTGCGGACAGTCTGGAGAGCTACCTGCGACCCGGCGGTGAGATCTGGGTCAAGAGTGACTTCAGCCCCTACGGGGCCCTCACACGAGAGGTCTTTTCCGGCGACAACTGGGAGGAACTCGCGTACACCGCAGACCTCCATGGAGAAGGGCAACAGTTACTCAATGAGGCTCCATCAGGAGCACGGTTCTGGTGCGCAGACAGCGAGACGAACTACGAGCGCAAGTCACGCCGCAAGGGCGAAACAATCATGCTTGCTGGCTATCGTCTGGCGTCCCACGACGAAGATCATCCATCGCCCTGAACACGCGCTGGGCGCTGATTCGATCCACAAGCAGAAAGAAGAAGCCCAGCGTCGAGAGCATCGCGAATTGGCTTCCGTGCACCAACACCGAAAAAGCCCGAGCCTCATCGTGGAGTTGAGGGCCGCCGTCATGGACAACCAGGAGAACGCCGACGAATACGGCCAACTCGAAGACTCCCGCAAACAGTGGTGGAGCGGGAACAATCAAGAACACGCAGATCGAAGAAAGAATGGCACCACCCTCCCAGAAGCCGAGGGCAGCTCCAAAAGGCAGGCTCTTCGCCATGACCAGGATCGAGAGCACGTTCACCGCCCAGGTCACAAGCGTCCACGCCAGGACTGGAATGGCACGGCCGGGAGTGCCCAGAGCCTGAAGAGAGGCCAGGAAAGCCTCGAGCAGTCTACCGACGAGCCCCTCGACCCGCGAACCGAGCCGAGACGCGACCCGCCGGGCGAGGACCACAGCTGGGTCACCCACCAACAACAAGGCCAACAGACCAAGGGAGGCCGGAATGCCCACACCCAGGATGGCTCGACGCCCAACGGTAACGATGTCCACGGACTGTCCCGCGACCACCAGCGGCTCTTCGGGAAGGTCAGCAAACGCCACCGCACCCAGAAAGATCACGCCGAGCGCCGCGATGTCGAGGACTCGCTCGACGACCACCGTGGCAACTCCAGAGCCGAAGGGCACCTCCTCGCGCTCGAAGAGCAGGTAGGGCCGGACCAACTCGCCCAGACGAAAGGGCAATACGTTGATCAGAAAGAAGCCGACGGAACAAATCGAGAAGTACGAACGAAAGCCCACCTGCGGGTCCGTCGCCTGAACCAGTAGTCCCCAACGAATAGATCGACCGACGTGAACAGCGAAGAAGCAGAGCAGCCCAAGGGCAAAGACCGAGATGTCGACGTGCGACAGCGCCGCGATGAAAGCGTCCGCGTCAATTCCCTTGAAGGTCAGGTAGAACGCACCGGCGCCAATAAGCACCATCACGAGCAGCTGGAGAGATCTCACTGGTTGAGCCGAGACGCGTTCAGAGCTTGTGAATCCGCGCCTTGGGGTCGCTGACCCCAGCGAGCGCATTACGGGTATCAACTACAGCCTTGCTCGTGGCAGCCACCCAACCCCAGTCAATGCTGCTGTGCTTCGCCGTGATCACCACGCAGTCCGCCTCGCTCAACAGTTCGTCGTCAAGGTCCGTGGACTCCATAGTGCCGCCTCCAGGCATGCGAATCGAGGGCACATAGGGATCGTGATACTTCAGGTCTGCGCCCCGCTCAAGGAGCAGGTTGACCACATCCAGAGCCGGGCTCTCTCGCACATCAGCAACGTTCGCCTTGTAGGCGACGCCAAGCACAAGCACCTTGCTTCCGTTGACGGCCTTGCGCTCCTCATTGAGGCAATCCGATACCAACTCAACCACATAGGCGGGCATCGACGTGTTCACCTCAGCAGCGAGCTCAATGAAGCGGGCAGTGTAGTTCAGCGTCTTGAGAATCCAGCTCAGGTAGATCGGATCAACCGGGATGCAGTGACCACCGAGCCCCGGGCCCGGATAGAACTTCATGAATCCGAAGGGCTTGGTGGCAGCCGCATCGATGACTTCCCAGGCATCAAGCTTCAGCTTGCGGCACATCAGCGCCACCTCGTTGACCAGGCCGATATTCACAGCACGGAAGGTGTTTTCCAAGAGCTTCGCCATCTCAGCCGCCTGGGTCGAGGACATGGGCACGACGGTCTCAAGAAATGAGCCGTACATGGCCACCCCTGCCTCGCAGCATGTGGGCGTGATGCCACCGACCAGGCGCGGAGTGTTGCGACTGTCAAAGTGAGGGTTCCCCGGATCGACTCGCTCAGGGGAGAAACACAGGAAATAGTCACGACCTACCTGCAGCCCACTGGCTTCGAACATTGGCAGGACCAACTCGCGAGTAGTCCCCGGATACGTAGTGGACTCCAAGACGATGAGCTGGCCCGGACGTAGACGAGAGACCACCTCCTTGGCTGCCGCCACGATATACGAGATGTCAGGGTCACGCGTCTTGCCGAGAGGGGTAGGCACGCAAATGGAGATGACGTCCATGTCACCCATGCCCTCGAAGCTCTCACTGGCGCGAAAGCGATCTGCCGCCAGCTGCACCTTGACCTCTTCGTCGCTGATGTCGTCGATGTATGACTCGCCGGCGTTCAAGCGCCGGACCTTCTCGCTGTCGACGTCGAAGCCAGTCACGTCGAAGCCAGTCTCGGCAACCACCATCGCCAGCGGCAGACCCACATAGCCCTGGCCGATAATGCCGACGCGTGCGCTTCGAGCCTCGATCTTGTCGAGAAGAGCGCTCAGATGGGTCGATGGCGTCGCTTCCATCGCTTCAACATTGTCTTGAGTATGGGGGCTGGTCATCGCTGCTGGCTCCAGTCATAGCGAGTGGCGCGGCATGCTAACAGACGATCCTCGCTCCACCGTTCCGAAGCGCTGGGATTTTCCGAACAAGGGGGCCGACCACCCTTCCTGCGCCCCCTGATACGGCAGATCCCGAGCAGGAGCAAGAGGGGAGCGAGAGACGGGAGCCCTCTTCCCAGACCAGCCTGCTGGCAAGCGATTGCCATCGAAGGCCCGTTCAGAGGGTCTGATTCCCCGAGATACTCGTCCAGATTGCTCAGTCCATCGCCGTCTGGGTCCTCGCTGGAGTCATCGCGAAGCAGGTCGAGGCCCCAGGCCAATTCCCAAAGATCATCCATGCCATCAGCATCGCCATCGACAGGTAGGAGGACCTCGCCCAGTTCTCTCGCCTCACCCGCCTGAAGAGTCAGCGCAGATGCTGCCACCCGACTCCTGGCTTCTGGCCACCAGCGCGTCACCGATGTGGGATCTCCCGCGCAGAAGGTCGGCAGGGAGAAACGCACCACCACCTCTCCTGCTCGGATGCCCCGCAGGTCCACCCTTCCCTCCCCATCCGTGCGACTGCTCGCAATAGTCTCCTCGGCTGAACCTGGGTCGAAGATCTCTACTCGGGCTCCCCTGAGGGGCGCCCCTCCCCTTCTCCGCACGGTGCCGAGTAGCTGCGCGCCCAATTCGGCCAGCAGCGAGACCTCATGGTCTTCACCCTGTTGCAGTTCGATTTGGACAGACTGAGTTGCCACCAGCATGGAATCTGTCGACGGCTCCAGGCTCACCAACACAGCTCGCGATGGGAGGCTCGAGAAGGTCACCTGCGAGGGCTCCTCGACCACCTCGATTGTGTGCGAGGACAACTGCGCGCCGCTCAGTACGTCGGTGACTACTACCCGTACGCCCTCCTCGACAGGACCCAAGACATCCACCTGCAGCCTGGCCTCACTAGCGAGACGAATCTCAACCTCCTCGATGCTCCCAGCAGTAAGGACAAGGGCCTCTGCTTCAGGCTGAACGTCCCCCAGGGGGTACCAACGCGTAGCCATTCCCGGTGCTGTCGCCGCGAGCACTGCTTCGCCTGCGAAGACATCAGCGAACTCGAACAAGCCCTCCTCGTTGCTCTGCTGGACCCGGAGGCCACCGGGAAACTGTAACGAGACGTCCGCCCCGCCCAGAGGTTGCCCCCCAGGTCCGAGAATCCGCCCACGGACCTGGGAAGGCTGGGGAAGATCGAAAGAACCCTCTGTCTCACTCCCCCGGGAAGCCAGCACAAACTCAGCGCTCTCTGCCTCAAAACCACCGGGATAAAACCAGGGTGACTCCCCCACTCGCTGAACACTGAGCCGATAGCTTCCTGGTTGAGGCTCGCCCCCCAACACGATGGAGTCCAATCCCTGGATGCGGAAACGTCCGTCCGCACCGCTGAGTGCCGTGCGACGCAGCGAAGAATTGAAGAAGTCCAGACCCTGAGCGATAACCGTTGCGTCCGCAACAGGCTCGCCTTGAGAGAGAACCTCCCCCACAATCGAGCCGCCCTCGGGAAGAGCAAAGTCGATGCCATCGACCTCTTCCAGCGCGCCAAGCACGAGCGAGTCAGCAGAGCAGAAGAAGTACTGGTCCGAATACCAGGCGCCGATGCGGTTCAGATCATTTGGCGGGAGCGCCCGCACCCTCTGCAAGCCCGGATCGATCCCTGACACCGTGTAGCTACCATCGCTGGCAGTGTGAGCCACAGCCGCCTGGCCAAGGCGATCCATCACCATCACCTGCACGCCGCCCAGGGGCGCACCATCAGCGTATCCAGTGACCTGACCCGAGAGTTCTGCTGCGGCCAGTGGCGCTGCAAACAAAAGCACGCACCACAGAGCACTGCTCCTCACAAGCCGAGTCACTTGCAAGAGTCGCGCTGAACAGCGCCAGGGATCGTGCTCGCTCAGGCCGAAAACCTGCAGCTAGTTAAAGCCGATCTGCCAGACCGCTTGGGCCGCATACGACCCATTCAGGTCGGTGCCGCTATGGCTGTTCGAGCCCGTCGCACCGATCATCCAGTAGCCGTACCAGGTGGAGCCACTGCCCGCGTTGGCAGCCACACTATCCAGGGACGAGGCCTCGGACATTGTCCCCACCTCATTGCTGGAGTAGCCAGCATGAGAAAAGGTGAGCCCCTGATTACCCAGGGCCGTCGAGATCTCCGATGCGCTGTACCCACCAGCAGATGCAAGATCGAGGTTTAATCCCCCCATGGTGCCGGCATCAATGAGCGCAATCGAGAGAAAGTCCCCGTAGCCACCATTGGTAATGGTCGACAGAAGGGCCGTCCCCAGGTTGGCACCCGCCTCATCCAGGGCCACGGCGCTACAGGCATCGGGACTTCCGGTGCCAGCAGATACATCAGACGCCGTACTATCATCGAAGTCGATCTTGCCAATGCAGTTACTGCAGCCGGTGACTGGACTTCCGAAGTTCGCCGTTCCTTCGATAGAGATGCTCTGCTCACAGTCGATGGTTTGATTGGCCCCATCACTCCAATAGGTGAACTTGAACGTCGCAGCGATGCCGGTAGAGCCCCCAGCGCCTGGGTTGGCGGTCATCTCAAATGAGAAGGTCAAGGCATCGAAGCTCAAGGTTCCCGTTGCGTCGTCGTCGTCGCTGGTCGTGTCGTCGTCGTCGCTGGTCGTGTCGTCATCGTCGTCGTCATCGTCATCGTCATCGTCGCCAAGACCACCACCAACACCGTTGTTGCAGTGAAGGGTTACCGAGTCATCGCTGCCGTCACAGCTGAGACCGCCAGGCGCGCACATATCGAGCATTGGTTCGCAGTTGCATGCCGGGCCGTCAGTACATGATGACGGCGCAGCACGACACGTGCCCTCATTCTCGGTGTTGTCGACCAGGCAGAACAAGTCGCCGCTGCACTGACTACCCCACAGACAGGGACCACCCGCAGGCTCGAGAGCTGCGCACGACCCCTCGGGCGAAGATGCCGGATCATCGGCCTTGCAGTATTCCTCGCCGGCAGTGCAATCAACATCTGTGAAGCACGAGTCACCATTGCCGTCATCATCATCACCACCGCCGCGCACAACACTTATGCAGCTGGTCAAGAGCAGCGCAGTGGCCACCAGACAGGACAGGGTGGCCAGAAAGACTTGTAAGCTCGATGTGTTCTTCGACATGAAGGGGTTCCTTGTGTGGAGTTCTTGCTGCTGACGAACTTCTCATGTTGCTGACAGAAGGACGCGCGGCTTCCGCATGGACGCAGTGATTACCCCAGAGCAGTCAGAAAGAAAAGGGAACTTGCTAGCCCGAGAGGCTGGAGTCGACCTCTCGTAGCAACGCCACGGTGAAGTCACGAGCGGTAATCAGCGCGTCCGCATCGACCGAATTAATATCGTCCGACTGGCTCCCAAGAGGACCCGGCGGGCGACCATTAACCAGCCCGCTAAGGGTAATGGCCCGATGCCCCGCTCGAGTGGGCGGGCCGGCATCGGTCCGACCGGGCGAAGCAAAGGAGCGCACCAATCGGAACGCTGGCTGACTCGCAACCCGCTCGGCTGCAGCCGGAATACTGGGCCGGTACGGCAGGGTCCGCCAACGTCCCTCAGACACCGCATACGCGAGCTCACCTCGACCCACACCTTCTAGATTGACGAACCAGGTCGAGTCACGCTCAAGCATGTGAGCAAATTGGTAGAGGAAGCCCTTCATCCCACCCGCGTCTGGCTGCCTCGCGCCGCTGGCAACCACCCACAGCTCCAGGTGCTTGAGGGGTTCGCACTTGAGTTGATGGGCAACTGCCAGGATGACAGCAAGGCTCGAGGCATTATTGACCGCACCCTGCTGTGGTGGAGAACGCCACCAGTCCAGAGCCAGAGCCAGGGCTGCGCTATGCACGAAGACTGCACCCAGGAGACCAGCAAGAAGGACTACCACGAGCACCGAGAGATCATCGCGAGACCACTGCACCGCTGCGGCGAACAACTGGATAACTCCTGCAATCAGCACGATGGAGCCGGGATGCACCGACTTCCCTGGGAGCTCGCGGTCAAGGAAGAGGCGCCTGGCCCAGGGGAGCAGCAGCGAAGACGTGGCCGCTACATCCGAATGCGCCACCAGGATCAGTCGTCCTCGAGCCGCTGGATTATCGGACCGAGCCACCATGTTGCAGGTGATCCGTTTGAGGAGGAGCTTGCGCAAGAGCCTTGGGCTACCGCGTAGTTCACCCCAGAACGACAGCAGGGTGATGGCAGTGAGAAAGAAGGCGAAAGGCCCCGGATCGAACAGCGCCTGTAGGGCAGCCCAGAGAAAGAACAGGCTGTGCATTCCCAGGATCACCGGAACCCGCGGGGCACACACGGCACCAGCCAGCACCGCACCCATACCCAGCTCATCAAGACGACCAGCAAGCATGGCCTGAGCCATGCGCTCGCCTTCTGAGCCGGCCTCTCGAGGGGGCAGATCGAGCACATCGCGGATGAAGTTCATCATCGAGATGCTCTCAGTGCGTTGGTGTCCTTCATCCATGAGCCTGCAAAGTGTAGTCGGATCGCTATAATCGTGAACCCCGCAGCAGCAGCTTCCCAGCGGAACCCCGGAGTCACCCTCTTGCAGTTGGTTGCAGACGAGATCGTACGGCTCCCCGACAATGGGCTGCAGCACGTCTTTCACGTGCCCACATCCTCCTTCTACGAGGTGGGCAAGGAAGGCTTGGCGATGCTCGATGAGATCATGAGTCGGGACGTAATTGATAGCCTCGATGACATCGCTCACCCGTCAACGCTGAGCGAGCAGGACCGCCATGATCTCGTCGAGGACATGCGGCGTCTGCGCCTGCTGGTCCCCGAAGGCGAACGGGGGAATCCGGGAGCACTACGTGATCGACCGCCGGCAAGCGAGAGCATTCGCAACCTTGTCCTACACGTTGCTCACAACTGCAACCTCGCGTGCACCTATTGCTACGCCGACCACGGCAAGTACCAGGGCAAGGCAATGCTCATGGAGCAAGGCCAGGCACAGCGCTACATTGACTGGCTCTTTGCTCAGAGCGGTGAGCACAACAACCTGGGCATCACCTTCTTCGGCGGCGAGCCTCTGCTGAACATGCCAGTGGTGCGCGAAGCAGCTGCGTACGCCCGCGAAGTGGCTGCCAGCCATGGCAAGTCGGTCAGATTCTCTATGACCACAAACGGCACACTAATTGGTGATGCTGCCGTTAGTTTCTTCGAGGAGATCGACTGTCAGGTCACGGTCAGCCTCGATGCGATCGGCAAACAGAACGACCGTCTCCGCCCCTTTCACAGTGGTCGCGGCTCCTACGAGTTGATCCTGAAGCGCATCCGGCCCCTGCTGGATCGTCGCAAGGTAGCGGCACGAGTAACGATCACTCGAAAGAACCTCGACGTTGTCCGCACCGTTGAGACCCTACTGGCTCAGGGATTTACCGAGGTAGGCTGCTCGCCGGTCGACGCCAAGGACGCCGCCTTCGATCTCAGGGGGGAGGACTACGAGCAGCTCCTGCTCGGCTTCTCCGAATTGAGCGAGCGCTTCATCTCTGCAGGTCTGAGAGGCCAACTCTACGGCTTCTCGAACATCAAGAACCTGCTGAAGGCTATCCACGATGGGCAGAACAAGGAATACCCCTGCGGTGCAGGGCTGCAAATGGTAGCGGGCGCACCCAATGGCGACATGAGTCTCTGCCATCGCTTTGTCGGTGAAGACGAATTTGTGCTGGGCAACGTTGAGAAGGGCGGCATCGACCGAGACAAGCGGCTGCAAGTGCTGAGCGACATCCGCCTTGATCAGCGCAGCGATTGTGGCAACTGCTGGGCCCGGTACATCTGCTCGGGCGGCTGCCATCACGTCAACTTCCTGTTCGAAGGAAGCCCCCAGCGCACCTATACAAGCCACTGCGATTACCTGCGTGACTGGTACAAGCTTGGCCTGACCACCTATGCGAGACTGGTAACAGCCAAGCCAGACTTCTTCGACTCGCCGCTCCAGGCAAGCGGCACCTGTAAGCAATGAGCAACTGCTGGGAACAACCATGAAGAGAATCAAGCCCCTCAATATGAAGGCCCGACGCGTCGACGATGAGAGCACGAACGATGTGCGGGGCTATGCGTTCAACGACTGCTGCGCGTCCTTCGCACCAGGCTGGGAGGTTGGTCACAACGACCGAGCCGACCCTTGTCCCTGGAAGAGCGACCTCAGCTTGTGCTGGAACACGTGCTACTGGATGGGCCAGGTACCAGACGCGCAGTCACACTCCGACTGGCTCGATGCTTGCGGCAACATCCAGCAGGACTGGCGAAGCCTCTGCACCATCCCGGATACAAAATGAACTCCAAACTCCTCTCCTTCGTACTCGCTGGCGCGCTGGTCCTGTGCGCATCTCCTGCTCTGGCCAGTGGCACCACCGGGGCTACCGCCTGGGTCTCCTCCAACCATATTCAGGTCATCGACATTGACAACGGCTCGGTCGTCGGCCGACTCCCCTTGCGTGAATTCATCCACGAGATGCAGTTCAGCGGCACCGGTGACCGGCTCTACGTCGGCACCAGCCAGGCCCTGCGCGTGGTGGACCCCGAGCAGATGGCCTTCACTGCGGTGCTATCTGCCCGTCGCACCAAGGCCGTTGCCGTGAGCAACGACGGTGATCAGGTGTTTGCAATCCATCCGGGCGATCCTGATCTAAGTCAGCAGGCGCGCAAGGCCGGAACCCCGCTGCCCCTGGCAACCCTCACGCACTACTCAACCGAAACCATGAGCGAAAATCGCTCATGGCAAGTACCGGCCATGAGCTTTGACGTTGCCATCTCGCCCGCAGGAGATCGTGTCTTCGTGCTCGACCCCACGGCGGGACAGGTGCAGATCTACAGCCCTACCGGCGACCTGCTCGACAAAGTCACCGTCGCTCCGCCAGATGCGAACGGACGACCTCAGCAGGCCATGCTCGGTTGGATGGCAGTCTCACCCGACGGCCAATCCATGGTGGTGCCGGTGACCGTGGCTACCGGCGCTGTGCTCGCCCGGGTTGATCTGAGCTCATCTCCCAGCGCGCAACGCGTGTCTCGAGACCCCCTCAAGGCGAACGGCCGCGTTCAAGGTCTGGCATGGAACGCAGCCGGTGACGGCGTACTCATCACCTCCGTGGGTGGACTCTGCAACTACACAGGCGCTGGCAGTGAGCAGACCTGGACACCCCAAAAGGTCAACTATGTGGACATCGAGCCGGTCCCGGCGAGCTCACACAGCGTGGCCGTTGCACCCGTCTTCTCCGAAAAGAATAAGAGTGGGGGTGTCTCCATACTGTCCGAGCGAGGCGAAATTGTTCGCTCCATCGAGTTGAGCGACATGAGCCCCTTCTTCGTGGCGGTTCGCCCCTGAGCAAGACCCTCTACTGCCTACACGTACCAGATAGGGCTCGGCTGACAGCACTAGCTGCTCGCTTGCAAGATCTGGGTTCTGCTCTCCCGGTCTGGGCTGACTCAATGACTCCCGAGCGAATGTACTTCGGGGTGGAGTTCTGCCAGCACCTGCTCCCAGACTCGAACGACATCATTGCAGCGGTACAGCAGTGTCATGTGCACGGGCTCAGCTTTACCCTCCTCACCCCCTATGTCACCGATCCCTACCTCGAGGAAGTGGACAGCCTGGTGGAGACAATGCTCGAACAGAATCCTGCCGACCCCGAGGTGGTAGTCAATGACTGGGGAGTACTGCGTCGACTGAAGAGGCGGTATGCCGATCGCATCAAGATTATCCTCGGACGAGGGCTCAATAGAATGATGCGTGATCCCAGGCTCCCCGACCTCGGCCCCGAACATCTTGGCGGAGATGAACAGCCCGAAGTCTGGCAGGAGGGCAGCTTCAGTAGCAGTGAATTCAGGGGCATGTTGTCCGAACAAGGCGTAGAGCGAGTAGACATCGACTATCCCCTGCAGGGGCTGCGAGCGCTCCGTGATGGACCGTTGCGATTCACTCTCCACCTCCCCTTTGGAATGATCGCGACGGGCCGGAACTGCATGGTCAACTCCTACGGCAAACCACCCTCCGTGCGTTTCATGGTTCCCCTCGCCTGTGACGCCCCATGCCGGCGGTTCACCCTGCGACTGCGTGCACCGTGGTCGAGACGCGAGTTGGGAAACACGGCGCTACCGCTGCTCAACCAGCAGAGCAGCTTCCGAAGCGGCCATCCCCCCTCACGCAGGGTCGACGTGTTGCCCGCGGGCTCTACCGATCCAGCGCCGCGCTTTCTCCAGAAGGGCAACTCCCACTTCTATGAGCTTAATGAAGAGCAGGTTGAAGCTGCCCTGCAGTGGGCCGAGTGTCAGCCGGCACTCGATCGCATCGTGGTCGAGCCCGACCTGCCCATGTAGGCTCCCGCGATGAAGATCCTGGCACCTTTGAGCGACGTAAGCGAAGTCGCAGCTTTGGCCCACGCCGGAGCAGATGAATTCTTCTGTGGACTGTTTCCCGACGGCTGGTTCGAGCGCTGGGGCAGAGCCGCCTGGCCCAATCGCCGCGGTCCCGGACCGGCCAACATCGAACACCTGGACGACCTAGCTCGCCTCGCCGACGAGGTCCACGCACAAAAGCGAGACGGTGATCCGCTCCCCCTCTTCGTCGCAATGAACCAGCAATTCTATAGCGACGAGCAAGCCGAGTTTCTTCTAGACCAGGCACGCACCATCGCCGCACGCGGAGCCGCAGATGCCGTCATTGTAACGGACCCGGGCTTCATCAGACTGCTGCGTCGTGAGTTGCCACAGCTGCCTATCTTCGCGTCGACGGTCACGGTGACGCTTAACGCCGAGTCTGCGCTCTTCCTCCAGGAGCTCGGCTGCGAGCGGGTCATCGTGTCCAGACACCTGCACCTCGAGGAACTGGCACAGCTGCAAGCAGCCCTGCCCGATGTACAGCTGGAGGTCTTCCTACTCAACGACAACTGCTACTTCGAAGAGGGCTTCTGCAGCACAGCGCATGCCCTGCCGGGCTTCGGTGTCTACTGCATGACCCCCTGGGAATTTGAGGTCAGCATCGACGACCAGGGCCTATTGGATGACCCTGAAGAGAAGGAGCGATGGGACTTTCTCATCGAGGAACATCTCGAGCTCCAGCGTTCTCTCTCACACCGCGGCTATGGCCAGGGCGAGACCTCTCTACCTCTCGGCCCGTGCGGACTGTGCGCTATTCCTGAGTTAATCGACCTGGGTATCCACAGCGGCAAGATCGTCGGCCGAGAGGCTGGTCTCTATCGGAAGCTACGCTCGGTGCAAGCAGTACGCTACGTTCGCGACGCCTATCTCGACAATGGCGATGCAAGCGAGACCAAGAAGAAGGCACTTGATCTGCGCGGGGACCCGAAGGGCTGCGCCGATGGCTTCTTCTGTTACTACCGATCGGCCCGTGAGCGGGGTCTAGTGGACATGCCTTCCCGCGCGCGAGGACCTCGCCCCGCGCGACGAAAGGAGCACTAGGTGAGCGCCGTCGACGAGCCTTCGGGGCCACCACCTCCGCCTGCATTCCTCGCATCCAACATCCGCGCCGAGGGAACGCCCCCCGAAGACACTCAGGTCACCGAACATACGCCCATCCCGTGGCCAAGGGTCTTCCGTTACCTCCTCCCCTACTGGCGAGCTGAGCTTGTGCTGCTCATCGCAATGGCCATCGGCATAGGCCTGTCCCTCGTCTATCCGCTGTTGATGCGCGAGATCGTCGATGAGGTAATCGGCCCGGGTCTGAGCACCGGCGGGGACACCTCGCGGCTGATGCCCCTGGTCGGGCTAATCTTCGCGGCCACAGCGGGCGGTGTAGCGCTCTCGGCTGCAGCTGGGTGGCTGCAGACCTGGGTGACGGCAAGGGTGTTGGTGGACATTCGACTGGAGACCTTCCGGCATCTACAGAGGCTCGGGCCACTGTTCCTGGCACGCCGGCGGCTAGGTGACATTCTCTCTCGAATGGGCGGTGACCTCGCCGAGCTGCAGCAGGTCGCCACAGGAACCCTCATCGGAGTCATAGGCTCAGTCATCACTCTGATCGCCGTGGTGACAGCACTCAGCGTCCTTCAGCCGCTCCTTCTGTTGGTAGGCGCCGCCTTCATTCCCTTCGCGCTGCTACTCCTCGCCGGCCTCCGACCTGTGATCCGCCGGCTATCGCTGCGAGTCCGTGAGCGAAACGCGGACATCTCCCACCACATGCTTGAGAACCTCTCGGGGCTGCGCTCCATACTTGCTCACGGACTGGCCGACCGTGAGTCCGACCGCTTCCGCAGCCACAACATGGCGCTGGTTCGGGTAGTGCTGCGCTATCAACTCTGGAACTCAGGCTCCGCTGGTGCCTTCCAGGTATTGGTCACCACCAACCTGCTGGCCGTGCTGGTGATCGGCGTCGGTCTCCTGCAGGACGGACAGATGACTGCTGGTGACCTCCTGGCCTTCCTGCTCTTTCAGCAGCGAATTTATGGGCCGCTTCAAGGTCTCGCCGGCACCTACATCAACCTGCAACGTGCGGCTGCTTCCATCACCCGGGTCTTCGAGATCCTCGACTCTCTGCCGCTCACCGAGGCCGACAAACCAGTTCCCGCTACCGAGCCTGTCCGAGGCAGTGTCGAGTTCCAGGACGTGTGCTTTGCTTATGGGCCTGGTCGCGAGGTTCTCTCTCAGCTCTCTTTTCGGCACCAACCAGGAACAACAACAGCTGTAGTTGGTCCCTCTGGCGTTGGGAAGAGCACAATCATTGACCTTCTGTTCCGCTTCGCAGACCCCGGTACGGGACAGGTCCTCATCGACGATGTCGACCTGCGACAACTCGAAGCCGCAAGCATCCTTCCCCAGTTCGCGCTGGTCAGTCAGGAACCGGTGCTCTTCGACGGCAGCTTGCGAGACAACCTTCGCTGGCTTGTTCCGGATGCCAGAGATGAACGCCTGCGAGAACTACTCACACAGGTAGGGCTCTCGGACTTCGAGCAGGGGCTTCCTCAGGGCCTGGACACCCCCCTGGGAGATCGGGGCGTTCGCGTCTCGGCCGGCCAGAAGCAGCGCATAGGCCTCGCAAGAGCGCTACTGCGAGACCCGGTTCTGCTGGTACTCGATGAGGTCACATCATCGCTGGACTGGGAGAGCGACCGCCTGGTCACAGACGCGATCGAGGAGCGCCGGTCACGACAACGAGGGACCCTCGTCATCAGCCATCGCCTGCAATTGGCAGCTGGCGCAGATCAAGTACTCGTGCTCACGGAAGGACGCATCGAGGAGCGCGGTAGACACCAGGACCTGCTCAAGGCGGAAGGCCTGTACGCGAGACTCTGGCGGCTCCAACGCGGGGAGCCCGCGCTGGCACCTGCCGCCACGGAGCCCGCGTAATGGACCAGCAGCGGTGCCTGGTCGCAATCCTCGATAGTGGCGTGAGTCCGAGACATCCCCATCTGCAGGGACTCACGGTACGGGGATTCAGCCTGGACGGAGATGGGGAGCCCTTCACACGGTCCAGCTCGTTTGCTGACCGCACGGGCCACGGCACAGCCTGCGCGGCAGCGATGTTCCGCCTCTACCCGGACATCGAGCTACTCGCTGTCCGGGTGCTGGATGCCGACCTCACCACTACCCACCTGAACCTCGCCGAGGGCATTCGACTGGCCGCGCGGGAAGGCGCCGAAGTCATCAACCTCAGCCTGGGATCACAAGAAGAGAGCAGCCAATCGGTCCTTGCTGAGGCGGTCGATGAAGCCCTGCAGCTTGGCTCCATCTGCGTCGCCGCCGCCCATCCGCAAGGTCAGACACTCTGGCCGGCAGACCTACCCACTGTGATCTCG
Source organism: uncultured Rickettsiales bacterium (assembly GCA_964512375.1). Classification (GTDB taxonomy): domain Bacteria; phylum Myxococcota_A; class UBA796; order UBA9615; family UBA9615; genus UBA6601. The sequence continues at coordinate 29,378 of CAZEIY010000002.1, forward strand.
GCTCAAAGTCACCGAAGTTGCCCCCTCCGTGACCTCTACCGCATTCCGGGCTCGCTACCGCGATTCTTGTGCCACGGCTATCCGCGTCCGGTCGAAGGCCGCCCACCCACCGACAACCTCTATGGCCCATCCCTGGCTGCTGCCCACCTCAGCGCACGCGTGGCTCGAATCAAGGCCGAGAACAGCCCTTCTTTCGAGGCTCTGATACGACTTCTCGAGGCCGAGTGCAGCGGCGAACTTCCCAACTCAGCGACAGCCTAACCTTGACCGCAGCGGGGAGCGCCTCTAAAGGATTCCTATGACTTCTGACACACCCGACTTTCGCGATGCTGAAGAGGCCTTTGTTTCCGGCGATTTCGAGACATCCCTCGTCATCTGCGAAGGCCTGTTCCACGAAGATGAAGCCACCACCCCAACCGAGATCCTGCACCTGGCCGCAGAGTCCTTGTTGTCACTGCAAGAGCCCGGTGAAGCCGGGCATCTGGCACGGCTGGCGCTGTCCCAGGCGACGGATGAGCCTGCTCTACATCACTGCCTCGGTGTCAGTTGCTTCGAGTTGGGGGACTTCGCTGGCGCCCAGCGCCACTTTGAGCGCGCCGTCAGCCTCGACGAGGACTTGGGCGAGCCCCTCTTCTACCTCGCGATGATCGCCGAACGTACGGGCCCAGAAGAACGATCAAGAGAGCTGTACACGGAGGCCGTTCGCCGAGACCCCGAGAACCTCATGATGCCCACCCCATGGTCAGAGAAGACCATCAAGCAGGTGTTCGACGAGGTGGTGGAGGAGATGCCCGACCCCTTCGGCATCTGGCTGGCTGGACTGGCCATTCGCATCGAAGCCCTACCGGCTGAGGCCGCGCTGCGCAGGTCGGACAGTCCTATCTCACCACTGGTCCACTGCCTCTTCGACGGAGGCGGCGAACACCAACCCGAAGGTGACGACCCCGAAGCCTGGCTGAGACATCATCCCGACAGCGTCACCCTGTTCGCCGCGAACCTGGGCAAGAGCGCCCACGATCAATACGAGCTACACCGAGACCTGCTCGAGGCCATCCTCTGGGAAGCCATGGATTTCCTGGGCCTCGACGAGACACACCTGCTCACCCTCGGGATGCTCCAGGAAGACGACGATGAGCCTCTTCATCCCGTCGGTGCGAACAACCGATAGCCCGCCCGCCAGATCAAGCGGCCGCCGCTTCGCGCTCAAGGAGCTGGGCGCAGACCATCAGCACGAGCTTTTCATCCGAGAGGCTGGCAGGCCCGCGGATCTCGACCCGAAGACCGAGCTTCACAGCCACCGCACTGAACAATTGCATCCGGACACCATTCAAGAGGCTGTCGCGCCGTCGGCACAAATCCTTGATGAACTCGGCCTCAGCCTGGGAGAGCGTCCGATCCAGTTGCCCCGGCAGCGAGACCTGACCACCCACCGCAAGCAGTTGTCTGCGCACCTCCCTGCTGAGGATGGCGTCCGGCCTCCGCAGACGACGTTCTCGGATCACCAGGGTCCCGGCTACAAGGTCACCGAGGCGACGGTGATGGGGTTGAAGCGAACAGTACAGAGCAGCAAGGCCTGCGGCACCAGGGAGGAAGTCAGCGGGACGAAGGATATTGCGAAGAACAACCTGGGTGAAGTCCAAGGGAAGTCCCCTCTCGCCGACAACACGTAGCCCCAGGAGCCTCTTGCCGGGGCTACGTCCCTGCCAGCGAAGCTCGAAGAAGATCCAATATCCGAGGAAGAGAGCGAACGAGACGACGCCGTATACTGCCAGGACGTAACCGCCCAGCCACGGACTCACCAGCACAGCCACGACACCCAGAACCGCAGTGATGAAGGTAACCACCACCATGTCGACCAGCCAGGCAACCAGCCGCGAAGCGGGTCCAGCTACGGTGAATCGGAACGCGATGTTCTCGGGAGTAACGACGGGATAATCGAGCATGATGGATGAACTTCCAACGGAGCAGCAGCGCAGTTGGCAAGAGCTTGAGGCCTTGCTTGAGGGCCTCGAACGTCAGGGCCTCACCGAACTCCACGCTGACGACGTTCGCGAGTTGCAGCGATTGTACCGCAGAGCGAGCGCTGAACTTCTGCTCGCTCGGGGAGTTGGCGACAAAACCGAGCTCACCGACTACCTCGAGGCGCTGGTCGCGAGAGCCTACACCACGCTCCACGCACCGAGACCGCTGGACTGGCGAGCTGGAAAGCGTTTCTTCACGACCTACTGGCCGAGGATTGTGCGGAGAGAGCACCCCTACCTGCTGGCTGCCGCGGCCACCATTGCTCTCGGCTTCCTCCTGTCCTGGCTGCTCTGTCGCGCCAACTCGGACGCCTTCGACCACTTGATGCCGGCAGAGGTTATTGCCAGCTATGGGGAGCAGCCCGACGACTACCGCGCCGAACGATTCGGGGATCTCGCTGACGAGGATGCGGCGCTCTTCTCGGCCTACCTGGTTACGAACAACATCAGGGTCTCTCTGAAGGCATTCGCCTACGGACTCACTGCCGGCATCGGCACATGCATCGTACTCTTCTTCAACGGAGCGATGCTTGGAGCCATCGCCGCCAACTTCGGAGGCTGGAAGATGAGCATGCCCTTCTGGGCTCTCATTCTCCCCCACGGGATCATCGAGATCTTCTCGATCGCTCTCTGTGGTGGTGGCGGCTACATCCTCGCCGATGCACTGCTTCGACCCGGCCGACGGAGTCGACTCGACTCCCTGCGATCCCGCGCGAGAGATGCCGTCGCGCTCGCAGCGATGGCGATCCCAATGCTCGCAGTGGCTGCCTTGATCGAGGGCTTCATTACTCCCCTGGCCGAGATGAGCGACCCGCAGAAGCTGGCCTTCGCAGCCGCCACTGCGCTGGCATTAGCCCTCTACATAAAGGCTCCATGGCTGCACCGAGAACCTGACAGCGAGCCGCAGTCCTTCAGGGACGCTCCTGGCTGACGGTCATCTCGTAGTACCGCCCGCCACCTCCAGCGGTCGCATCTGCATCGGAGACGACGAGATTCCAGGTGCCTGCTGAGAGCTCCTGCGCAGGAAAGACCGCCTCTTCACCGCCGTCCCAGAGCAGCGCCCCCGGCACAGGACTGCCACAACTTCCGTCCGTGCAACAAGCCGGCAGAGTCGATGCTGCCGAATCGTCATCATCTCCAGCCGAATCGTCATCATCGCCAGCTGAATCGTCATCATCGCCCGCGACGGCTGGGCACTCTGCAGCTACAGCGGCGGGATTCACCAACCGCACCTGGACCTGAGTGGTCTCCCCATGATCTGTCCGCGCGAAGGTAACACTCAGGCGGTCTCCGTTCTGTGCGTTTACCGAGAAGAAGTCCTCGTCTCCCGCCGCACCGATTCGCCCCCAGAGGGTCGTAGAGTCAGTGCTTCCAGCTGCCGGGATCAGATCCAGGGCACCCGCGCTAGCGCTGCCATCATTTGGCTCCACTTCAGCTGGATAGCCATCAGCCGGGTCGTTCTTGGCTGCATGCAAGAAATACCAGTGATCGAAGCCACCCCCACCCGCGGCGTCCTGCACCTCAAGATAGTAGGTGCCCGTCTCTAGCACCGGGATCCAGGCTCGATGTTCGAGCTCCCAGGTGAGGCCGTCGTAGCTACGAATCGCCGTGCTCGCATCGGGCAGGTAGGCGGTCACCTGGGTAGTACCCTCAGAACCGCTACCGGGGAAGCCGTAGAGACGCAAGACCTCGCCCTGGACCACATCCACTGCCAACCAGTCGACGTCACCAGATGGCTCCAAGCCGCCGCCAAGGTTGTAATTGGTCGCGTACTTACTCACCTCCCAGGGAGTGGCGTCGGTGGAGGTGTCGTTCGGCTCAGCCGCCAGCGTGGCAGCGGCGCTGCCGCCCAATCTGGCAAAGAAGACCTGATATTGGTGACCGCTGCCACCGGTAGGGGGATCGGTGGGATCGTTGGCCCAACCTCGCTTGTCCTGTACCGAGAACCACGCTGTGCCGTTCAGGGGGACTCCCGAGTAGAAACGGGCATCCGGCGCGACAGAGTTAACCCGCTCGAAATCATCCCCAAAACCAATCTCTTCACCGGCGCTGTCGTAGTAGGTGATGAGGCAGTCGAGATTCTCCGTGTCCTCGGCACTGGCTGCGATATAGATCAAGTCCCCCTGGCTACCGTTGAAGCGAAACCAGTCCACGTCACCTGCAGGAGCAATGTAGAGCTCGGTTATGTCACCGTCTTCAACCAGCTGGGCCTCCTCCCGGGCGTTGTTCCGATCGCCCTCGACGCACAGGCCCTCCTCGCCACAGATCTCGAGACCGCTCTGAAACGAGCAATCTGTATCCACCTCACAGGAATCACTCCCTGGCGGAGCAATTATGTCGTCGTCATCATCAACCAGATCGTCTGCAGGGGGGCAGCCCAAAGGAGCAAGAACCACCAACGCACCAAGCAAGCAAACGAAAAATGACGAAGAGAAACGAGCGAGATGGGCCATCAGACAACTCCCTGAGCTTTGGTGCCCAGCATCTTAACCGGTTCGAAACAAATGCCGTTCGAGTGGTGACAATCAGAGCCGCCCCCGCTGCTTGAGATCGAGGTACTGCTCGACAAGCGCTTCTCCAATCCTCTGAGGCACCTTCGAGACGATCTCAGCGCCCTCGGCACGCAAGCGTCCCACCAGGGCGTCTCGCTCCATGAGCATCTCGGTCGCAGCGGTGGCGGCAAACAGACCTCTCCCATCCACAGGAACACTCTGTGCCAGCTCGCCAAGGGCAGGATCACTGAGCGCAACGACCAGACTCAGATGGCGCCGCCGCAAGCTGCGTAGCGCCATGACGAGCTCCTGACCCTGTTCGGCATCCACCAGATCCGTGATCCATACGAGCAGAGACCTTCGTCGATTATCCCGCACCAGCTGCCTGGCTGCCTCCCGATAGCGCGGGAAGGTGCGAGTGGCCTGTTGATCGAAGAGAAGGTCCAGAACCCGCCCAAACTGGGCATGTCCGGAGCGAGGCGGCAGGTAACTCCTCAGTCCCCGGTCAAAGACAGCAACTCCCACACGGTCGCCTCGTGACAGACCTACATGAGCAAGCATCAACGCGGCATTTACCGCGTAATCCATCTTTGTGAGCTCCCCAGCCCGCCCAGCCATGAGACGCGTCCCATCCACCAGAATCAGCAGAGTCTGAGAACGCTCGGTCTGAAAGAGCCTCGTGATTGGACGACGCAGACGTGCTGTTGCCTTCCAGTCGAGGTGGCGCACATCATCACCAGTGACGAAATCACGCAGTCGCTCGAAGTCGCCCTGATGGCCCAGGAGACGGGTCTGACGGGCGCCGCCGAGGCGGAGAAGGTCCCGACGCGCTCTCAGGTCGTAGCGACGGAGGTTGCGTAGATTGGGGTGGACCCTGGCTTCTCCACCTAGATCGAGACGACAGGACCGCTCTGCCAGACCGGCAGGTGACCTTAGCCAGAGGTGTAGCTCACGGAAGCGGTGAACTCCCCTCTCGGCCGGACTGACCTGATACGAGAGACGCTTCTGCTCGTGTGCGCCAACGACGGCACTCAAGACCTCATCGAGGGGACCCAACTGTACCGGGCAGCCGTCGGCTACTCGGATATGCAACGGAGTTCCACTGCGGTTCCGAACCTGCAGCACAATCTCTCCCCGCTCACCAACCGAGAGGGCGAGAGGCAACTCCCTACGGACCTCAACATCTTCAACCCGGACGCCGCGAAGACCCTGCCAGAGGAATATCCCCAGCATCGTCGCGGCCACGATGGTGACAACCAACGAACCTCCTGACCACGACGATGCCACCATCGCCACAGGCACCGATCCTGCAAGACAAAGCAGCAACAGGCGAGAGGGAAGGAAGGGCACGAATCCTCCGAATACTCAGCGAGGCACTTCGATGCTACCTACCAACTCGGACAACACCTGTTCTGAGCTGAGCCCATCGACTTGGGCGTCGGCCTGCAAGATGAGGCGATGGGCGAGCACGTGGGAGGCGAGGCTCTTGATGTCATCGGGACTGACGAAATCACGTCCCTCAATCGCGGCCCAGGCTCGTGCAGCCTGCAAGAGGTGCAGCCCAGCGCGGGTACTGGCACCCACGATGAGAGCGCGGGACGACCGGGTCGAGGCAAGAACCTGCTGTACGTAGCGTACGACCTGCTCATCGCAGTGGACCTTGGTGATGATGCGGGAGAGTCGATCCAGTAGTTCGGCGTCGAAGATCGGGCTCACCTGTTCATCAACTGCGTCGTGAGAGGAGTCGCTGTACGGATACCGCCGCAGGACCTCCACCTCGGCTTCAGCGTCCACGTGTCCGACATGAATCTTCATCATGAAGCGATCCAACTGGGCTTCAGGCAACGGATAGGTACCCTCAAATTCCAACGGATTCTGGGTAGCGAAGACGGTGAAGACCGGAGAAATCTCCCGAGAGGCGCCATCGAGAGTGACGCGCCGCTCCTCCATTGCCTCGAGCAGGGCAGCTTGTGTCTTTGGGGGAGTGCGATTGATCTCATCGGCCAGGAGCACATCCGTGAAGACCGGCCCTTCACGGACCACAAAATCCTGACTTCGGGGATCAAAGATGTGGGTGCCGATAATGTCCGAAGGCATCAGGTCTGGAGTGAACTGGATGCGCTTAAAGCGAGCGCTGACTGTGCGGGCGACACATCGTGCCAGAAGTGTCTTCGCTGTTCCCGGCGCCCCTTCGAGCAGTGCGTGTCCTCTAGCGAGCAGGGTCGCCAACATCAAGCGCACCACACGGTCCTGGCCGAAGACTACCGAGGAGATCCCATCTATGGCCCGGCCCGCCAGCTGTCCGCATTCTTGGATCTCGGCAGCTGCGGGGCCCCCTAGTATCTCGTCTGTCATGACCTGCTCCCTGGGCTAATGCCCCCTGTTACGCGCATCGCGCTGTGATGTTCTTACCAGGTATCTGTCGCCATCCAGCGTCCCTGAAACTGCTGACTGTGACGTGCCCATCGCAGCACCTCATCGAGACCAGGGTTCTCCTGGGCGCTGAGTCGCACCAGCCCGTCCTGAAGACGGTTCAGTTCATCGATGGCCTCATCGCCAAGTTCCCGGGCCCACTCACTAGCTGCTGCGTCCGAAAGCTGAGCGCCTGACCTCGACTCGACCCGCTCTACAAGCCTGGCGGAGAGCACCTCAAAAGCATGCCCAGCAAGACCAGCGCGCTCGTATAGGCTGCCGACCGCATGCACCATCTCGGCGCTGGCCAGCGCACTGCGACGGTCTCGAGCGGGCAGTACGCTCCCGAGACGGCTTCCTGCCCTCCACAAGTAGAAGACGACAAGCATCAGGGCCAGCAACAATGCGGGTAGAAAGTCAGAGCGACGGGCGTAGGCAACGATGCCTCGATCAGCGCGTGCCCCCGCATGGAGATCAT
>CAZEIY010000002.1:36790-37216 GCA_964512375.1 uncultured Rickettsiales bacterium
CACAACTCCATCTTCGCGAAGTGAAGAGCTGATCAAGCCCGTATACAGAGCCAGGTTCGCTCCTTCTCCCAGGCCCTCATTACTCAGCGTAAAGGGATCAGCAACGACGACCACCTCACCCGAGCCCAACACCGAACGGGCCATCACCGCTTGATCAGCCACTGCGTACATGGCCATAAAGGACGACTCGGTAAGATCAAGTGCTCCACGACCAGCGAGAGATAGAGAGCCGTACAAAGAGTGCGGCCCCGGCAAAACAGCCGTTGCCCTGTGGCGATTCGAGCTCTCGTCTCCACGTCGCCCGTCCCTCTCCACAAAGACCAGGTCGAGCCCGTCTAGCAGCGGGTGCTGACGATCAGCGGCTATCACGAGCGTGTTACCCCTCTCCACAAACTCAAGCACCCAGCGCAGCTCAACACCGCTGAA
>CAZEIY010000002.1:37226-39689 GCA_964512375.1 uncultured Rickettsiales bacterium
CAGCAGCGAGCACTACGATGAGCACGTTTCCTTCTGAGCGGTCGCGCAGGCTCCTGAGACCGACACGCATACTTTGAACGGTCAGCCCCATACGCTCCAGCGTGCCGGCGAGGGCAGCGCTCCCTGCGCTACCTCGATCTCCGGTAGATCGGTTCCCCGGAGGGGTAGGTAAGAGAAGCGCTGCAACGAGAACGACCAACGCAAACCCAAAGATCAGTCGTAAGCCGACAGAGGGGCCTCCATTCGTCGAGAGATCACTCATTGACTGCTCCCAGGGCCACGACGGTTGGCGCGGAGACTCTCCTCAGGCGAAGAAGCCAACGCTCCCGTGATCTCGAGCATCTGCTGGAAGTCAGCCCGATCACACTCCCTCGTGCCATAACAATGCGACTCAAAACGACGGATCGCCTGGCCGAAGACCGCTCGCCGCTCAGCAGTCCCTGCAAAGGCTCCCAGGTAGTCGCCATTGCTGAACTCAGGTCGGAAATCAATCGCACGGCATCGATCCAGATCAACAAGAGCAGCGAGGAAGAGAGCCCGAGTAGCCTCTTCGTAGAGTTCCTGTTCTGCCAGCTCGAGCGCCCGACTTCTAAGGTCCGCTGGCTGAAGAGCAGCGGCTCCCCCCTTCCCTTCTTGCACAAGGGTTGCTGATTTGATGCTGCTCTTTCCGTCGCGATCGCTGCTTCGTACCGACCGAAACAGGACAGCAAGCAGCAAGACCCCAAGGACCAGAGCCATGAAGCCAAGAACTGCCGGACTGATGTCGGGTAGCTCGGATTCCCTCGTCTCGGGGGTTGGTGCCAGCTGATCCGACTCGAGCCAAGCAGCCCACCAACGAATCAAGCGCTCCCGCACGCCCTCCCGGTAGAGACGACCATCCTCTCCACCGTCCGGAAGTTGATAGCCCCCCTCGACGAGTTCAGCCTCGAGCAATGCAGCAGCACTACGCCCTGCTCCGTCTCCATTCTCTGTGCCCGGACCGCCCCCTTCCACGTACCTGATGAACCGAGCGCTCTCCCGCAGGTGTTCCGAGAGGCGGCGGAGACGATGAGCCTGATCTTCCGTATGCAATATCTCCGGCAGGGCGGTGACCAACACGCCGAAGTCGACCTCAACGGGCTCATGCCCCCCGATCTGAACATGAACAGTCGCAAAGTTTGAGAGCTCGCTGCGGAGCGCCCCCAGGTTCGCGTTGCCTACCTCCTCAAAGGCCTCAACTCTCTGGTCGACTGCCGTCGCTCTCCCCTCAAGGGACTCGGCGAACTGCAATGCCGGCACCACCTCAACACCAGACTGCGGCCACTCCATGGCAGCTGGCTCTGCAGCAAGCGCCGTAACCGAAAAAGCAGAGAGAGCGGCGCACAGGATAAGCACAACGCCTGCTAGAGGAGCCTTGCCTGACGAAGTCGGGCCTGTGCTCCCATTCCCGGTCTCCAGCTCCTGCCAGCGCTGCAGCAGGTCCATCCCCGATTGACTGAGGTGGGCGTCCAGGTAAAGCAACGCCCGCAGGATCAACCACAAGGGCTCCAGGAGCAAGAAAGAGAGCCCCAACGTATAGATCAGGAAGTCGACATTAAGGGGGGAGAACCAAACCGCCAGCACCCCGACATCCACACCGCTCATCATGCGAAGGAGAACTACCAGGAGCTGGGCTCCTGCTATCAGATTGACCCAGCACAACAGCAGCACCAATGTCAGAACAACCGTTGTGACCAGGCCACGAAAGAACACATCTGGTGGAAACTGCAGGCGCCGGAGCAGGGCCTCAGAGAGCGTGCGGCCTTCGAGCGCAATAACCCCAGTCACCGGTGCCATGAAAGCGACCACCATCAGCCCCGGCAAGACGCCCAGCGCTCCCAGGACGAGACCTGGGCCGACAACAAGCAACGCGCTCCAGGCAAGACCGAGCCGAATCTGCCAGAAGCCGGCGCCTCCGCGGCTCTCCACGAGATGACTCAACGCGGACGGATGGGCCACACCAACCACCTCACCAAGGCGAAGTGCGTGCCCCAACGTACGGAATAGGAAGGCGACGACCACGAGAACTGAGACCGCAAGAGAGCTTAGTTGCGTAGAGAAGTCCCAGCCCTGGTCCAGCCAGAGCACCCGGTGACAGTGCAAGAACGCCAACATGATGAGCACAAGGGGCAGCACCGGCTTCCAGGCGGTCAACATCCAGCGCAGCGGGTCCGACTGAAAGATCGAGACCGCCTCGTCGAGAAGTTGAAGGGGCCCTACAGACAGGCCTCGCGGCAGCGCTCTCCCGGATTCCTGCATGACTCAGCCCGCCATGTAGATAAGGAAGCCCAGGCCTGAAACACAGGCTATCGCGAGAAGCCCGGAGACAAGCACGGATATGGCAAGGAGACCGCGCAGTGCGGTGCCGGGCGCCGAGACATCCTCGTCTGGTTCACCGAGCGATACCTTCTCGAGACAGCTAGCGCAATAATTCCGCCCCTGTAG
>CAZEIY010000003.1:0-7965 GCA_964512375.1 uncultured Rickettsiales bacterium
TGAACCCCGTCCAGGAATACGATGAAGGCAACGGTTTTCGGAAGGTCACGCTGGATATCAACTCAGATAACAAGCCCGACGTATTCAACTACTACCGTGCGGGCGAGGGCGATGAAGAGAAGTTGCTGGTCCGCAAGGAAATCGACCTTAACTTCGACGGCGCAGTAGATGTCTCGCAGATCTGGAAAGAAGGGGAAATGACCCAGGAGCAGATCGACGCGGACTTCGATGGTCGCAACGACTGGATTGACTTCTATGACCAGGGAGAGCGTATTCGTGCTGAGTGGGACACCAGCTTCGATGGTCGCCCCGACCTGATTCGATACTACGAGAGCGGCAAGATCGCCCGGGTCGAGATGGATACCACTGGCGACCGGCAGATCGACTACTGGGAGTACTACGAGGGCGGAATCATGCAGCGCTCCGGCTGGGATCTCAACGCCGACGGAAAAGTAGACAAGTGGGGTGCGAACTAGCGTTCCTCTTGCTCAGTCCTCACGAACATCCACACTGAGCACAGAAGGTGCTCCACAAAGCACCGCCTCCTCAAAGCTGAGCGAAGGCATCAGTGCATATTCCGCCGCCAGCGCCTCGGTGTCCGCCTGTTGCAGGCAACCAGCGAGCAACATCGCGACGTCGAGTTCTTCACAGACTTCCCCCATGATGTAGCCCATGTAGCCATGGCGGAAAGCCAGCGCACCACTCGCCCATCGCCAGTTTCCTGACTCGCGGTACTGGTGTGCCTCAGCCATACCAGCGTCCAGCTTTACCTGCAGGACTCTACGCACAGGTCGCTCATCGCCGGCGCCTCTAGGCTCCGTTGTCTCGGTGGGACCCAGCCCGAGCCAGGCGAATGGTGCCATCGGCCCACCAGGCGAAACAGCCAGAACCACTAGAGATGCGTGCTGTACACAAGCCTCTATCGCCCGCCCCATGGCGTCTCGAAACTCATCGGGCGCAGGAGGTGGCAGTTCACCGCGCAAGACGAGAACGGGGTCGTGGGTAGTGGCCCCCGCGAGTCCCATGTGCACCATCGCCAACGCGAGAGCCGGAGCAGTGCCCCGATCGTCCGGCTGAAGGACGACATTTTCGCTCAGCAGGCCTGGTGTGAACTCCAGCACGACGGCTTCCCGCTCCGCGCTACACAGGACGAAGACCTTCTCACTGCGGGTCAAGGCAAGGGCTGCGCGCCAGTTGGCCTCAAGGACCGCACCCTCTCCCTCGCCCGCGAGCACCAACACGAACGCCTCAGCCATGCTCTCTTCGCTCATCCCGCAACGACTCCGCTGCCGCCGAGGCCAATCCGCTCTCTGACTCGGGCGAGCACAGGGCGTGCCACCTCACGTGCACGCTCAGCACCCTCAGCCAAGACGGTCTCGAGCGACTCTTCATCTGCGCGGAGATCAAGGTATCGCTCTCTGGCGGGCTGGAGGTGGGAATCCATCGCCTCAAAGAGGCGCTGCTTTGCGTGGCCGTAGCCGAAATTACCGCCACGATAGAGCGCTGCGAGCTCCGCCTGTTGTCCAACATCGGCGAACAACCGATAGAGCGCAAAGACATTGCAAGTCGCGGGGTCTTTGGGTTCTTCCATTGGAGTGGAGTCAGTGGTGATTCCCATGCAGGCCTTGCGCAGCTTCTTCGCAGGCAGAAAGACCGGGATCGTGTTGCCGTATGACTTGCTCATCTTGCGACCATCGGTACCGATGATCGTATGCACTTCATCACGAACCGATGCCTCGGGCAGCCGCAATGTGCCCTCTCCAAAGCTGTGGTTACTGCGCTGGGCCATGTCGCGTGCCATCTCAACATGCTGCACCTGGTCCTTGCCGACTGGCACGACATCGGAATCGTAGAGAAGAATGTCCGCTGCCATCAGGACCGGGTACGCGAAGACTCCATGGTTGATACTGCCGGCTTCTCCACGGTCCTTCGCGGCCTTGTAGGCATGAGCACGTTCGAGGAGTCCCATAGAAGTCATGCATGACAGCACCCAGGTGAGCTCACAGACCTCTGGAACATCACTCTGACGCCAGAACACGGAGTGCTTGGGGTCCAGCCCGAAGGCGAGGAATGTTGCCGTTATGTCATAGCAATGGCGGCGCATAGCGGCGCTGTCATGAGTGGAGGTGAGCGCATGGTAGTCCGCAACGAAGTAGAAAGCATCGTAGCTCTCTTGCAGGTCAATCGCCGGTCGGATCATCCCCAGATAGTTGCCGATGTGTGGATCAGCGGTCGGCTTGATTCCCGATAGCGAACGTTTCCTGCTCACAGTTGCTCCACCTGTTCAGCCGCAGGGAAATCTGCGGGACGAATCTGCCGCAGGGCCTCATACGCGACAATGCCCACCGTGGTCGCCAGGTTGAGCGAACGCACGGCACCGAAGAAGGGTACTCTGATTGCTCTCTCAGCGGCACCCTTGAGCAGCTTGTCTCCAAGACCCCTGGTCTCCTTACCGAACACGAGCACATCTCCCCAACGATAGGAAACGCTCGTATAAGGGCGCTGTGCATGGGTGCTCAAGAGAAAGATGTGCTCTCTGGAGGCGCCGATGTCGCGCTGGCAGACCTGCCAGCTGTCGTGAACCCGCAGATCAACACTCTTCCAATAGTCCAGGCCCGCCCGACGAACCGCCTTGTCATCGATCTCAAAACCAAGCGGGCGCACCAGGTGCAAACGCGCGCCGGTGGCCAGAGCGAGGCGGCCTACAGTGCCGGTATTGGGCGGTATCTCCGGCTCGACGAGCACGATGTGCAGGGATGGACCGTCGTCCCTCAGGGTTGCCAAACGCGCACCCCCCCTGAAGCCCTCGGATCTGACCCGCCAGAAAACGTGCGGTTGTCTGGATCGAAGGCAGCAGCCTGAAGCACACCCGCGTAGTCGTACTTTGCCATCTCAAAGCCCTCAGCCTCGAGCATGGTGCGCCCCTCGGCGGGCATAGAGTCTTCAACGAAGACCCTGTCTGGCAGCCACTGATGATGGAGTCGTGGCGCCCCCACAGCCTGCTCCGGGCTCAAGCCTCTATCCACCACACCCAGTATCGCCTGAAGAGTGCCTGAAATGATGCGAGGCCCTCCGGCCCCACCCACAGCCAAGACCACCCGACCTGAGGGGTCGGTGACCAGCGTGGGAGACATGGAAGAGAGCGGTCGCTTTCCGGCTCCGGGCCGGTTGTTAGCCCCCTGTACCAGCCCAAAGGCATTCGCCTTGCCCGGATGCGCAGAAAAGTCGTCCATCTGATCATTCAAGATAATTCCCGTTGCGGGATCGGCTTGTAGCGAACCGAAGTCCAGATTGACCGTAGTTGTCAGAGAGACCGCCATGCCGTCGCCATCGATTACCGACAGGTGAGCTGTGCCATGGTCATCTGCAACCAGCGCCGCGAGGTCTCCTCGCTCAGCTGCCAACCCAGAGGCGACGAGGGGAACTGGTCCCTTCCTTGGGATACCAGCGGCGAGCCGCTGGTGAAGCGCTTCATCGAGCAGATCAGCCACAGGGATCTCCACATGATCGGGGTCGCCGCCGTAGGCAGCACGATCGGCGAAGGAGTGGCGAAGCGCACCAAGGATTGACCTCATCCATGACACCCCACCAAAACCGGACGCCTCGGATTCGCGAGCCTCGAGGATGCCGAGTGATTCCAACAGTACGAGCCCCCCCGAGGAGGGTGGACCCATCGAGTGAACCCCATATCCGCGGTAGGTACCGCTGAGCACATCGCGACGGGCTACCTGGTAGCTGTCGAGGTCCTCTATCGTCCAGGGCAGGCCCTGGTTGGCAAGAAAGCCGCTCAACGAAAGGGCCAGTGGACCTCGGTAGAGAGCATCACCACCGTGCAGTTGCAGGTAGGCGAGGGTCTCTCCGAGAGCCGTCCTTCGACACGTGGCTCCTTCCTCAAGCACCCTGCCATCCACCGAGAAGGAGGCGCTCAAGCCCTCGTCCGAGAGGATCTTCTCGCTTCGTCTCTCTAAGGCCTTCGCCAGGTCACGTTCGACAACAAAGCCGTCGGCCGCCAGGGCGCGAGCTGGCTCCACCAGATCGAACCAGGCCATGCACCCACCTATCCTGTGCAGTTCGGCCAGTCCCCTCGCCTCTCCCGGCACACCGCTCGACCACGGTCCTCTGCGCGGATCTCGAGCTTCCTCGTTGTAAATGTGTTCGTTGAAGAATGATGGCGCAACCTCCCGAAAATCAACGCTTTTGATTTTGCCATCTGGGTGACTGAAGACCGCAAAGCCTCCCCCCCCGAGGCCACTGCTCTGAGGACGTACCACCCCGAGAGCGAGGGTGGTCGCGATTGCCGCATCAATGGCCGTACCTCCAGCCCGTAGGATGTAGTCTCCGACCGCTGCTGCGTGGTCGCTCGGCGCAGCGACGACCCCTCCTGGCCCTACCACACGACCGGCACAGCCAGGAGGGACGATCTTGCTGGGAGGCAAATCTTCGGTGATCGCCGGTGCGCCCGAGAATGCTGCCGGGTTGTGCCGGCAGGACATGCCAAGAAGCAGGATGCAGACCAGCAAGCCCAGGTATCGACACTGCCTGAGGATAGGAAGGATCACAGCGAAAGTGGGCATGGGCTCAATCGGTTGCTGCGGCCACGACCACTCGTGCCGCGCGAAGCAGTTGGTCGTGGAAGAGGTAGCCAGCCCTCTCCTCGAAGATGACCTCCTGGTCTCGCTGCTCGCCTTGAACTGGGATCATTCCGCTCGCTTCATGGAGATTGTGGTCGAAGTCCGCGCCCAACGTCGTCATCCGAGTAACCCCCACCGCCTCCAGGACAGCAAGGAATTGACCGGCGACCATGTCGAGACCCTGAGCCAGCTCCTCAACGCTGCTGGCACCATCACAGCCGGCTCGAGAGCGGTCGAGGTTATCGAGCACCTCAAGCAGCTTTCCACACAAGTCCATGCGCTCTCGGTCCAGCACCTTCTGGCGCTCACGGGCAAGACGCTCTTTCTCACGGTCGACATCTGCCATCGCTTGCTTGTACGCCGTGATGTAGCTCTTCAGCTTCTCTTCCCTGTCGAGAACCATGGCCCGGAGACTGGCAATCAACATTTGCTCCGGACTGAGCTTCGGAGGCGGCTTAGCCTTGACCGCGGCCTCTTCCTCCGGAGCCTCCTCGGTGGTCTCATCTGTCCCGTCATCGGGGTTTGTACTGGGAGCTTCCTGCCCGTTGTCCTGCTTCTGATCAGCAGACCGCTCCAGTTCTTCGTCTGTTACCTGTTCCATCAATATCTCCACCTCGACTGCGAGCCGTACTCTAATACCAGCGGGCTATACACAGAGAGCCCTAGAACCACGGGAGGGGAAATATACATGCCTGCGGCGCTGTCAAGCACTGGTTGACAGGTTCATTGGCGGGACCAAACAATGCCTCATGACGTTGCGCCCCCTATTGCTGACATTCGTCGCGCTCCTTGGCGTAGCCATATGGGTCACCTGGAGCGAGAAGGCGCCTGATCACGACGATGCTGCAGGAGATGTCAATCAGCTGTTCCCACATTCGACCATGGAGTCCGTTCAAGTGATTTCCTGGTTCGAGGGAGACCGAGTGCTGCGAATTCAGCGTGACAAGCAAGGTGGCCCCTCGTGGTTCGTGGCAGGAGAAGTGCAACGCCTTGCCTCTGAGGCCCATGTGCTCGCCGCCATCCGCTCAGTCACAACGCTGCAAGCAAGACGCAGCTTCCAACCCGAGGGCCCACTGTCAGGCTATGGGCTCTCCACCCTCAGTCCGAGGATTCGCCTCGATGGAGCAGAAGGATTGCTCGCAGAGATCACTCTCGGTTCAGCGGCTCCGCTATCGGCAGGACGATACGTTGAGACCGCATCATCCGAGACAATCTATATGGTCGGACAGGACCTCCTTGAGCCAGCTCTGCGAGATCCGAAGGACTTTCTTGACATGCGGGTGCTGGGGATTGCCCCTCGGGACATCGCCCACGTTGAGATTGTGCGAGAGAGTGAGTCCCCCATTACCATCGAGCGCAGCGAGGATGGTGGATTCCAGGCGAGTACGTCAAAGACAAGCCGACACAGGCTCATTGAGAACGATACGGTCTCCGACCTGCTCTTCGCACTCGCCGAACTGCGTGGAACGCGTGTTGCTGAGCAGAGGGAACAGCCCGGTGGAACCGACAGCCCCTCCTGGACCGTGAATCTACGCTCCATAGAGGGAGATGAGGCTACCCTTCTGCTCGGCAGGGCAGACCCCGAGGGTGACCTCTTCGCGCTGGCCTCAGGCAGCGCCCTGCCTCGTGGAGTCGGCGATGAACTGTTGTTAGTACCAGCAGCAATCAGAGAGCAACTGGTAAACACTCGAGAAACCAGCGCGACCGTTGAGGTCCGGCCATGACCGCCCCTTCACCCCGCAAACGTCAGGGAAGCACATTGCCGCTGCTGATAGCGGCGTCGATGTCGCTAGCCCTGCTGGGGCTAGCTGCGGTCGCGATCCTACCTGCACGTCCTCCCAGCGCGGCGCTCAGCCAACTCCTGGTGATGCACAACGCGATGATCGCCGGACGAAGGCAACTCGACCAACCCGTGGGCCTTCCGCGGGATGAAAGCCCGGTCATCCTTGAACAGGAAGCCAGCGGCGTCCTTGAAGGACGGCTCATCGAGTCCTGGATCTACCGCCTCGAACGAGAGGCCTTCACCGTTCATCGCCTCGAGGATGAGGCCTTGGTGCCACGCAGCGCATCGCACCTACCCCTGGGCGACCGACGCGTGGCATTTTTCGAGATAGAGGACCTGCAGGCGCTCGCCTGGTCTCCGCAGTCCGGAAAGATGATCGTTGTGCTTGGCTCGGGAACCCTGTCAACTCAACTGCGCCTGGCTCACTGGGTGGACGCCAACCCACCCTCTATGCAGGGCCATCAATAAGCAGGCTTGCCCGCCGCACCGACCACCGGGCCACCAGCGCAGCCATCTTGCCAGCGCCGAGCAAGACGACCAATGAGGCCGTCAGTACCACGGCGCCAAGCACAGAGCGTCCAACAACCACAGCACCTACCGCTGGTATTGCCGCGACCACAGCAGCCGATCGAAGCAGCCGACGACCCGCTCTACACGCCTCGGCAGCGCGAAGGCACCGCAACACCTGTGGATCCTGTTCGGACAGCGCTGAGGCCAGCCGCAACCGCTGGGTAGCCCCATCCAGATCCTGCAATCTCGCGAGCATCAGGTGGCTGGCGAAGAAGGCAGCCTGATACAAAGACGGATCAAGACGAACAGCCTCGTCGAAAGCGGCGAGCGCTTCGTCATGCCGCCACTGGCGAACATGGAGGATGGCAGTTCGATACCGGATGAGACCGTCATCTGGCAATTGAGCCCGGGCCATCTCAGCGTACATGTCAGCCTCGTCGTAGTTGCTCATCGTGTCGAGCACCCCGAGCACGGCAAGGTAGGCTTCTCTATGAAATGGATTCTCTTCAACCGCCTTTTGAAACAGGCTGAGGGCCTGAGTTAGCTGATCTTTGCCGAGCGCGACCATTCCCAGATCGAAGGCTTCTCCCCAGATCGGCGCGGAGTCGTTGCTGGGCAAATCTGCAGCCCACCATGGCCGCAGACCGTCTCCACCAGCCGAGCCCTCCTCGAACTGGATCGTCCCCCCACCATCATCCGGCGCTTCGTAGCTGCGGATGCGAGCCTTCAGACCGCGGGGAATTTCTTCACTTCCAGTCAGTACGTAGCCGGCGTTCTCTCCATGAGCAGCGAGCAGCAACCGCTCCACCTGGCTTCCCGAGTAACGACGGAAGCGATGGGTTGCCTCACGCCATGCAGCCCGAGGGTCCTGATCTCCTGGCTTCTCAAAGGGGAAAACATAGAGAAGATGGCCACCCTGATTGCTGCCGAAGGAAAGGTGGTAGAGCCGACTGTCCGCCTCATCCTGAACTAGAGCAACGGACATTTCGAGACCACCGTCAAGGCTGAGTTGGCGTCTCTGGAGGACCTTCTCATAAAAGG
>CAZEIY010000003.1:7975-30348 GCA_964512375.1 uncultured Rickettsiales bacterium
AGGCCGTGAGGATGTCGAAGCCCTCACCAAGGACAGCCCGAGGTTTATTGTGATGGCGTTGGGAACCGGGCTCTCCCAGTTGCGCCTTGAAGCTCCGCCTTATCTGATCGATACGCCGACTGCAGTGGCCGATCTCAGCTTGTACTACGTTCGAGTCTTCGAGGCGCCAGGGAGCACTCTGAATACGGCGGTGATACACAGCCAGAGATTCCTCGTACGAATACCGACGAACAACCCCATCACGGTCCACGAGTTCCACTGGAAACTGGATGTCCTCAGAGTAGTCCTTGTTCTCATAAGAACGGAGTTCGTCGTCCGCGCCTCTATCCTTACCTGACCATTGCTCGACCATGTTTGTGCCCGAAAACTCCCGTAGACCTACTTGAGGGTATTCTGGATCGGACTCTCAAGCAACGTTTTAGAAGCTTCCGCTGGGTAGCTTGACAGTCTGGCTCAGACAGCCGAGATTGCATCCCGCTACCCCGCCACTGCTGCGAATGGACGATGTTCCCTCAACTCCCATCCCCTGCCCCGCCCTTGAGTGCCGCGCTTCGAGCCGAGCAACTGGCAACGGTGCAGAACGATTCCTTCGACCTTCTCATCATTGGCGGAGGAGTTACCGGTGCTGGAATCGCCCGCGACTCAGCCATGCGTGGCCTCAAGACGCTCTTGCTGGAGCGCGGTGACCTGGCCAGTGGCACGTCCTCCGCAAGCAGCAAGTTGGCTCATGGCGGTCTTCGCTACCTCGAACAAGGCAAGCTGGGGCTGGTCTTTGAGAGCGTCTCCGAGCGGCATCGCCTCCGACGCCTGGCGCCGCACCTGGTCCGCCCCATTCCCTTTCTATTCCCGGTCTATGACCGCAAGCCACGACCTCTGTGGATGGTGAACCTGGGTCTCTGGATCTACGATGCCATGGCGATGTTTCGCTCCTACGAGCTCCACTCGCGTCACAATGCACGCTCGACCGCCCAATTGGAGCCGGCACTCCGCACGGACGGCCTTGATGGATGCGTGAAGTACTACGACTGCATCACAGACGACGCCCGGCTGACGCTCGAAAACGCCATAGGCGCCCACCAGTCTGGGGCCACGGTTCTGAACTACGCTGACGTCACAGCCTTCCAGATGCGCAGAGCGCGCGTCAGCGGCGTCGAGTTCGTCGATTCAATCACGGGCAGGAACTACACAGTCGGTGCCCGTTGCGTCATCAACGCGACTGGCCCTTGGGCCGATCGGACGTTGGGACTTCGGGGAGATCGTTCTCGAATTCTTCGACCGACCAAAGGAGTTCACCTGATTCTGCCACGGAGACGTCTCCCGGTGAATCACTCTGTCGTGATCCCCAACCTCGCAGATCATCGCGTTGTCTTCGCTGTTCCCTGGGGCAACCGAGTCATGCTGGGCACCACCGACACGGACTTCAACGGTGACTTCGACGACGTCCATGCGACCGTTGACGATGTCGATTACCTACTCCAGCTGACCAATGAGTTCTTTCCGGACTGTCGCCTTAGACCGGAGGACGTGTGTGGAACCTACGCAGGGCTCAGGCCGCTGGTAAGCGGAGACGGAGACCCGAGTTTGGTCTCCCGTGAGCACTCGATTCAAGAAGACGAGGACGGACTCATTACCGTAGCTGGCGGAAAGCTGACCACCCACCGTCTGATGGCAGCCGAGACACTGGGCCTGGTTGCAAATCACTTCAAGAAAGAAGGCATCCGCATTGGAGGGTGTCACACAGGCTCTGTGCCCCTCCCTGGCGGAACCGGAATTGCCTTCCGTGGCAATGAACTGGTGACCACTGGTGTCCGGCTGCCGGTAGGCTTTGAGAAGGACGCGGAGGACCTCCTGGGCCACGACGTGATCGAGCATCTCCAGGAGAGCTACGGAAGCAACTGGGTTCAGTTGGCGAGTCGGGCGGGCGAGTCGGCTGAACTCGGCGCTCGAATCATCCCAGACCTCCCCTACTTATGGGCAGAAGTCGATCACGCCGTTGAGCATGAGCTGACCGTTACCCTTCGCGACTTCATGAGGCGCCGCACGCAGCTCGAAATACGAGCCTACGATGAGGCGCTGAGCGTCGCGCCAAGAGTGTGTGAGAGGATGGCCTTCCTCCTCGACTGGTCCACCCAGTTCGCACAGGATCAACTTGCCTCCTTTTCTCAGGAAGCAGGCAAGGGCATGGCGTGGCGTGGCGAGGCCGAAACCGAGACCATTCGGCAGACGTAGACAGCAACCTGGCCAATTCGCTCAGAGCATCATCGACAGCGCTGCCATGAAGGACGCCAACTGCAGCCATGTCGACCGCTCACTGCGAGCAAGTTCTCGAGCCGACATCAGCCTCTCACTACGCCGCGCCTCAACCACAAGCAGTTGCTGGCTCTCTCGTGCACTGAGCAGCAGGTAGAGAATAGCTACGGGACCGATGAGCGCCACGGCCACCTCCAGGCCAGGAGCAGAAGCCACAAGCAAAGCCAGGGCGATGAGCATGTTGCTGGCATATACGGGATGCGCTAGCCACCGATAAGGTCCCCCGATTGCCCGTGAGCTGGGACACGCTGGGTTACGGGTCCGCCCGGACGGGCCCAGATACAAAAACGCCCAGGACCGCAACGATACTGCGCATAGCAACATGCACATGCCAAGACGGAGAGAGGTTGGAGAAGGGTTGGCCAGTAGGAGGGTGAGAAGTGCAACCCCAGCCAGGATCAACCCTCTGTGGCGAAATAGAGCGGAAGCGTGAGCCGAGAAACTCACGGTCTGCTTGGCACTTGGGTGGACCCGTAGGAGTCTCTATGACCGCCGGAAGGCGCGGCCGTAGGCGTCCAGAGCATCATCGCGACCCACCTGGACCTTCCCCTCGAGGATTTCCTCGAACTCATCTAGGAGTTCGCCTGCTCCCGACGCTTCTCGTACGTAGCGGATCAACCCCTCGACCTCAACGCTGTCTCCTGCCTCAGTGAGACGCTCCAGCAACAGGCCCTGAGCTCGCTCATCATTCTCGCTCGCCACACTGTTCGCCTGCTCGGCGAACTTTCTCGCGCGATCAGTGTCACCACGCCGAAGCGCGATCTGACCGAGACGAGCCATGGCAGGTACGTTCTCCTTGTCGTACATGAGCACCTTCTCGAAGTGCAGGACAGCCTTGTCTGTGAAGTTCAGCTTGGACTCCAGCACGTCGCCCTTGGTCATGTATGCGCGAACCACCTGTTCGGGATCTCGTGCGTGCTTGATGATGCTGTTGTACGTGGTCAACAAGCTATTCCAATCCCCAGAGCGCCAATGGACCTCGGCGATGCCTTCAAGGGCCTCGATATTGTTGGCCTCCCGGCCCAGTGCCTTCTTGAAACGCTTCAGCGCTCCCACCGGCTCGTCAAGAGCCAGTTCAGCTCTACCGAGGTAGAGATTCCAGCGAGCAAGATCATCATCATTCCCACCACCGAGACGGAGCATCGATTGGCAGACGGAACGGGTCTCATCCCACATCTCAGCATCATGATAAAGAGGCGCGATCGCCTGCAGTGAGGGCAAGTGAGTGGGAGTAAGCTCGAGGGCGCGCGCGAAGTGTTCGCGAACATCTACTCCGTCACGAGTCTTATCCAGCACGACACCATAACGACTGTAGAACTCAGTAGCCTCGAAGCGAGCATCGTCGTTGCCGTCAACATCCATCCCTTCAATTACCGGTGCATACCGCTCGAACGCCGCGACGGCATCTCCCCATCGCTCTTTGTCGAACCAATAGTTCACAAAGAATCGTTGTGCCTTCGCGTTGTCAGGATCATGCTCGACCACCGAGGCGAACAGCTCAGCCGCTCCTTCTCGATCAAGCAGCGGGTCCTCTCTGAGTTCGGCAGCCTCAAGAAGCAGGGCGATGCGAACTGCAGGGTCATCTGACACCTGAGCGAGGGTGCGACTGAGTGAGATGAGTTGCTCCCAATCTCCGAGGTCCCTGGCAATCTCTCTGAGCTGTTGCAGCGCTGCTGCAGAGGGCTGATCTCCGTCCGCGGCGGCCCGCAGATAGGCAGTGCCTCGCTCATCATCACCGGCCTTTTCACGAGCAATCCCACCTAGTTCTGCCTGCCGGTCACGAAGCTCCGCACCGCTCATATCCGCCAGGGCAATGTCAGCTACATCGAGGAAGTCTTTCCAGTTGCCCTCCGCCTCGTGAATCGCCAGGAGTCCGGCACAAGCCGCGGAGTTGGTCGGGTCCAGGCTCAAGACCTTCTTCCAGGACAAGACAGCAACCTTGGGATTGACGATCCTGTCCTGCCAGATGCCGGCTATCTCGATGAACATCGGAAGGCGTCTCTCCGGCTCGGCGAGGCTCGCCTCACGCGCCAGCACGCCAACCAGGCTGGTCCAGTTTTCAGAACCACTGTAGAGATCCTTGAGTGCTGAGATCGCTGGCTTGTGCCCACCATCGAACTCCAGAGCCTGTTCAAGGTGGATGACCCCAGTAGCCACGTCATCATCTTCTTCGATGGCGATCAGGCCGACCTGCGTACTAGCCTCAG
This sequence comes from uncultured Rickettsiales bacterium, assembly GCA_964512375.1. Taxonomy (GTDB): domain Bacteria; phylum Myxococcota_A; class UBA796; order UBA9615; family UBA9615; genus UBA6601. The sequence goes on from CAZEIY010000003.1 coordinate 12,493, forward strand.
CCTTCTGGTCATCGTCCTGAGCGTGCTCCGCGAGCGACGCGTAGTACTTTCGCGCGTCCGACATTTCATTCCGGGCAAAGTGAATGCCACCAAGTCCTCGCAGCGCAACAGCGTTGGAAGGATCCCGTCCGTAGAGTTGCTGGTAGAACTCGAACGCTCCGTCCGAAGTCACGCCCTTCTCGGCAAGTAGCTCCTCGGAGAGTTCCTCAGCATACTGACGAGCGTTCTCGCTGACGGCGCTATTGGAGATCGACTGCAGCGAGGCAAGCGCCTGGTTCCAGTCGCCGAGCTCCCAGGACGCATGAACCATGTGCAGATCTGCGGAAATCGAGCCGGGGTCAGCGCTCTGCGACCTGGAGAAGACCTTCAGGGCTGCCTCGAACTCGCCAAGTGCAGCGAGACGGACACCGAGATCCATCCAACGCGCCGCAACATCCGAATCCTTCGCCAGGCTGACTACCCTCTCTGCGAGGGACGTGAGAGCTTCGACATCGCGCTGCTCAAGGAGAAGCGCGCTGAGCCTATCAAAGCAGCGGTACAGTCCAACGTTGTCCTCTGAGGCGAGTTGATAGGCATGAATTGCTGCAACCGGATCCCCCGACACCTCAAAATGCTCTCCGGCAAGAAGAGCGTAAAAGGTCTTTACTCCGGCACTCTCTGCAGAATCCGCGAGCCGCTGGTAGACCGACGCGAGCGTCGCAGAGTCGCCTGACTCAACATAGAGTCGTTGCAGAGCTTCGAGAGCAAGGGCGTGATGCTGCGCAAGCTGGTCAGCGCGCTCATAAAGAGCAATAGCATCTCCTGGATTCTCCGCGGTCTCCTCGAGAAGCAGACCCTGATGATATAGAGCAGCAGCCCGCGCCTGCGTTGACGCTCCCTTGTCGTCCGCCAGGGCGGCAAATGCTCTGATTGCTTCGGCAGACAGCTGCAACCGATCGCAGACAATTCCAAGGGAAGCGAGTGGCAGCCCCTGCACCGAGTCGGCGCCGATCAGAGCGTTGACCTCGCGTACAACGCCAGCTTCATCACCCATATCAGCCAGAGTAGAGATCAACTGAACCCGCAAGGCAACGGTATGCACTCCCGGCTCGGGATCATCGTTGAGCTGCGTCATGAAGGAGTCGACCAGAGCCGCGTGATCGCCGGTAATTCGGTAGACCCGTCGCAGGGCACCATTGGCCACCTCATCGGAGGGGTCCTCTTCGAGAGATACCCGGTACTGAGTGAGCGCGTCTCCCATGCGACCAGCACGCTCATAAGCAGCGCCGGAGCTGAGATGTAGCCACTGCCGTGCAGGTCCCGCAGGTCGACCCTCCGCCTCCTGCTGGATCAACAAACCGAGAGCATCCCAGTCACCCCGGGCTGAGTAGATTGCTCGAAGGCCACGCGCTGCAGGTAGGAAGTCCGGAGCAACGTCCAGGAGACTTCGAAAAGCAGCCTCAGCGGCGTCCTGGTCGTCACATTGAGTAAGGGCCAACTGTCCGCTTCGATAAAGCAGGGAGACCTTTAGAGTCGGGTCTTCCGTCTCAGCAGCGATCTGGCGCAAGCTCTCAGCAGCATCAGCCCAGCGCTCTTCAGCCAGATAGCTCTCTACCAGCCACTCCCGAGCCAGGAGAGGGCCAGGACCGTCCCCCGATGATTGCTGAAGGAGTCGAATCGACCGTTCGCGATCGCCGAGGTCAGCCCATAGGCGCGCTGCACGCAGCATGTACGAAGCCCTGCTTGGGCCAGAGTTGAGAATCCCGGCAGTACTCTCGAGAGCCTCGGCCTGCTCTCTCTTCTTGCCCTGAGTTCCGTACATGGTGACCAGAGCGTCCAAGGCGGGCAGATAGTTGGGGCTCTGCTCAATGGCGAGCCTCAGTTGCGCCTCTGCTGTGTCGAAATCCTCTAGCTGATGCACAGCAAGATGCGCCATCCCCAGTCGTACTGCGAGCGCCACTCTCGAATCAGCGACACTATCAATCCGCTCCAAATCATGCTCAAGCAGATCACGCCATCGGCCATCACCGATCAACCCCTGTCTGAGTCCCTCGCGTGCCTCAAAACACTCAGGATCGCTCTTGAGGGCACGACTGAAGTGCTCCAGAGCTGCCTTAGCGTCACCGTGATGTTGGAGTGCAACACGCCCCAACCCGGTCTCCAGGTACGCTGCCATTCGCGGACTGACACCCCGGTCGAGAGATGCCTGACTAGCAGCCCCAAGGGACTTCCAGTGACCACCCGACTCAAGCCAGTGACGGAACTCCTCGGCAAGCGGCGCCGAACCGCTAGCAGCAGATACTGCAGCCTCAAACTCTGCGACTACCGTCTCTAGAGGAGCCCCGGAGGTCGCCCCAATCCGGGCCGCCCGGGCATGCCAGAAAGAAGACTCTGCGCCCTGCAGGGTCTCAGCGTGGCGTTGATATAGCTCAACCAACTGCGCGTCCGCGCCAGAGCGAGAGAGCAGTCCCTCAAGAGAGAGGAACACTGAGACCGAGTGCGGGTCGACATCGAGATATTTGCCGTAGGCCGATATCGCCTGTTCTACATCCGCGACCTCATCTTCGAACAAGAGCGCCCGCTCGTGGAGACAGCGCAACAACTCATCGCCGGCAGTGCCCTCCACCATTTCACCCAGGACACTCGATAGTGCTTCCCAGTCCTCGAGCCGGTAAGGGATCTCACGTAGCAACCGCAAAGCAATAAAGTTGTCTGGCTGGAGTTCGAGCACTCGCATCAAGTTCGCCTCAGCCTCAGGCAACCGATCGAGCTCTCCCAACTGCGCATGAGAGGCACCCAGGAGTGCTGTCACCTGCGACGCTGTGTTTGTATCGTCATCCCCAGCGCGGCTAAGGACATCAACCACCCTCGACCAATCCCCGCGACCTGCAGCCACCGAAACCAATGCACGGAGCGCCGGAGCGAAATCCGGCTGAGACTGCAAGGCGGCATTCCAGCGCGCTTCCGCACCAGCGGCGTCACCTAGCTTTGCTTCGAGTACCCTTCCAAGTTCGAAGAGACTTGCTGCTCGCTTTGCGGCGTTCTTCTTTCCGGTAAGAGCTTCGACCTCTGCGCTCAGCGCCTGCGCCGTCCGCACCCAGACCTCGTTCTCCTCGGATGCGACGGGGAGTGGCTGCTGATCCTCCGATTGTGGTGCGGAGTCGTCATCTACCGGCGCTGGGGCGTCATCCTCTTCTGCCTTGGCGGGCTCAAGCTGCTGGACCTCTACGACTGGCTCGATCTTCGCCGTCGGCTCGGTGAACTCCACCGCAGGCAACGCAGCTACGGTTGCGGCCTCGTCATCCTCATCAATAATCTCATCGGCCACCTCAGGAGCCTCATCGGCTTCGAGAGCAGTGTCTTCTTCACGGGGCGACAAAGCCTCAACAAGCTCGTCGGCGCGCGCCATCGCTTCTGCTTCGGCAGCACCGGCTGCACGTCGTTCCTCCAGTGGAATGGATTCCATCACAGCGACGGTCGCCCCCCCCCCAACAACGGACGGCAGCGGAGAATCACCGCCATCTACACCCGAAGGGAGAAACAGCTGCTTCTCAGGAGAGTCCTCGACCACGTCCTCTGGAGGAGAAGCTTCTTGTGGCGCTACGGCAGCAACCTTCTCTGTCTTCTTTTTCTTCTTCTTTCTCTTTTTCTTCTTCTCAACCGGAGCTTTGATGTTCTCAGCCTCCTTGGCTGCTCCATCCGCCTTCTTTGTGGCCACTCCGTTCGGCTCGGTTGCTGCGGGAATCGTTCCGCTAACGGAATGATCCTCAAAGGGGTCGTAGTCGAACTCATCACGCTCAAAGGCGCCGGTCTGAGACCCGAAAAAGAAGTCGTCCAGGGAGTTAAATCCACCCGTAATCGCCCGCATGGTGCCGGTAATGCGCTTCGCAGTGCCGCTCTTTGGAGACTTTGCCGGTGCCTTCACAGGTTGGGGCTTGTTGTCGGAGTTCACCGCCGCCTTCTTCTCAGTCGGCAGGCTCGTCTTAGAACCTGCTGACGTCTTGGCTTTACCTTTAGCGGGAATCGCCTTGTGAGGGCGAGTCTGCTTGCCCGAGGGCTTCTTGTTCTTCTTTCGGGCCATTCCCTAGCACTCTCCGATACCTGGCTGGATGGGCATCCTGCCACGGTCAGCAACCACCAATACTCCCGCATCTACATATATAGAGGAGTGCGGCGGCAAATCCTACCAAGGCCCCAAGGCGGCCACAAGACCGGGGACATACTGAACGGGCTCTTGGTCGTCTCTGCGCACCCTCTCAGGTGGGGCTTTTCGCACAGATCCGCCCACAACAGGAACACGTAGTGAGGACCTGCGCGGCTCCGTAAAACCAGTGAGCGACTCCACGTTTCGGGCGGGCAACGTGCCACTGCAGGAGAGCTACTGGAGGTACTCCCTCGGCACCCTGGAGCCAATACCAGAGAGGACTTCGTACGAGATCGTATTCAAGGCTGTTGCCAGCTCCTCAGCGGTAATGTTCTCGTCTCCCTGGCGACCGATCAACACGACGGAGTCTCCCTCACTCACCCCAGGAACTTCGGTTACATCCACCAGCGTCAGATCCATACAAACCCTACCTACCACTGGGACTCGATGGCCGCCGATTAAGGCGAATGCATGGTTACCAAGGGCCCGAGGATACCCATCTCCGTAGCCCACGGGCAGCGTCGCGATAGTGGAGGCTCTGGGTGCTGTCCAGGTGAGACCATAGGAGAGTCGTGCGCCCTTCTCGACCTTCTTCACGAACGACACCGCGGTCTCCAGAGACAGCACAGGTCTCAGGGGCCAGGAACCAGCCAGATGCGGCGCAGTCACCTCGCCATACAACGAAATTCCCGGTCGATACAGGTTGCTGCTCGATGTACCGGGATGTCTTCCCATCATCAGTGCTGCCGAATTGGCGGAATGAACCCACTGGGGGCGATGACCGCGACCTCGCAGCATGCCGACAGCTTGCTCAAAACAATCCAATTGGCCCAGGGTGAAGTCCGCGACCAGATTCTCTGCATCAGGCAGATGCGTCAGCACTCCGTCGACCTCCACGTCAGGGCAACGGTCGAGCAAGTCAAGAAAGTCGCCCAGTTCGTTGATCGGAACCCCAAGCCGGTGCATCCCGGTGTCAACCTTCAGGTGCACCTTGCACGGAGCGCCACGCTCCTTAGCGAGAGCCTGCAATTGACGGGCATCATCCTGCCGATAGAGGACTGGGCATAAGCCGCCATCTAGCGCCGCACTGTGCGAACCCTCGAGAAAACCACCTAGGACCAGAATGTTCTGACTGAGACCAGCCTTGCGGAGTTGCAGACCCTCCTCGACGATGGCTACACCGAACCACTGCACCCCCTCCGAGGCCAGCGTCTGTGCGACAGGTACCAGCCCATGGCCATAGGCGTCAGCCTTCACCGCAGCCATTACCTGGCCATCCGTACGAGGCAGGTGCCCCCTGACAACCTGAAGATTGTGACGCAGCGCGCTCAAATCAACGCGCGCAACCGTCGGGCGGTACCTCTTGCTCTCGGACATGGTGCGAATTGTAGTAGATGCGAAGGTTGTTGGGCTGTAGACCCTTGAGAACGCTCTTCAATCCACAGGATAGAGGAGGTCACCCACACCCGAGACGGGATCTCTAGGCACGCCTCTGTGGTCCTTACCATCCGGACCCACTGAATATAGGACCCGACGCTCCTGGTGCCGCCCAGAGCCACCGTAACGAAGAGCGCGTCTGCCTGGGGCGAAAGGATCAACAGGTACCGCGTGCAGGTCATCTGGCACCAGATCCTGCAAAGAAGCTGGATAGTCGCCCTCACGAAGGCGATATTCCTCAAGGGCGTAACCCACCTGCTCAAGGCCGGCGTACGCCCTCAAGTAGGCACGTCTTTCAACGTCGTCCCTATCAAGATGCCGCCAGGCGGCCAGAGCAAAGACCAGGGCAGCCACCGAAACGATAACCATGCCTAGCCTCCGCCGAGCGGCGCGCCCATCTATTGGTGGCCCCTCTTGCCCAGCAAGACTTCCCCGGCAGTCGGGACAGACCGGCTCGCCAAGAAGGTGGTGTAGCGGTGCGCAGAGAGTACAGTTCCAGCTTGCGCAAACGGTGCACCTGTTCGTCGCGATATCGTCAGCATGCCTTGAACAATACATATATAATGTCTTGTATTTACTTAGAACATTATCATTGTTCCGACTCCGACTCGGAACATGAGCGGACAGCTGGAGAAGCCCTCCCCCTGGGAACCACCGCATCCATCGAGGGGTGGATTCAGGTCGGACTCCTGGAGGCCGACGCGTTCCGTCTCCCCATTAAAGAACATCAGTTCCTCGTACCTGGCCGCACCCCGACTGAGGATAATTGTGGGGAGGAGATCAACATAGAGAGAGAGGAACGGGCTCAGCGCCGCGGTCATCCCGATCAAAGGGGTAATACCGACCAAGCCTGCAACAGGACGAGAAGAGTACTGCAGCGGCCCATCATCTTCGATCTCGTAGCCACCCATCACCGAGATCGTCAGCCCAATCCCAGGACTGAACTTGACCCGACTCATGGGGTTAACGAAGAAGCGCGCACGTAGATCGGCAAGGACATGAGCAGTACGTTGGCTGCGGGGTGGTAAGCCGCGATTACTCGGCACCTCGGCGCCCTGCCAGATGTACTCGTTCCTCAGGTCCTGGGTGGCCAACATCACTGAGACTTCAAGCTCTACTTCGAGAAAATCGACGGGCGCGTAGCCCAGACCAAGACTGAACCCTGGATTGACGGCGCTGAAGCCCAGACTCTCCCAGGCGTATTCCTCCGACTTCGCATTGGTCGCGGGAATGTAGATGATGGTGGCGTAGCGGCGTGTCAGCCAACCAAGTCCGTAGAAGCCGCCTGCCCGGATGTGGAAGCGACGTCCGTGTGCCCAACGCCGATCCAGGAAATCATCCATCCTCAACCCTGTGCGAGTGAATCGCTTGTACTCGCGTACGCCGAGGCCAGCTCGCTGCGCATCGCTGTAGCTGCGAACCGACCGCCCGCTGTCCTGTGAGGCACTCAAGCTGATAGGCTTCCGAGCTTGCTTCTTAGGCTTTCGTTTTGCCTTGGAACGCGGTTGCATGTCCTCATCGAGGTTGTCCAGATCGACATCGCCGTCATAAGAGTATTCAGCCCGATCCGGGGGCGGGGCGGAGCGTTCCTTGCGGCTACGCTCAGGGACATCCTTTCTCCGCACCGAGCGCTTCCCTGCCCCATCGCCCCGCGCAATCGCCCGCAAGTCGGCGGCGGGATCGCTGCGATCAAAGCCGGCACTTGCTTCACCCTCTGGCTGAAACTCAGAGCGCCGTGACGGCTTCTGTTTGGTCCTGGTGGCCTCCAGCTCGGCCACCTTCTGTTCTTCTTCTCTCAGATCTCCGCCGATCGCCCCGCCTTCCCCTGCCAGGCTCTCGGCATTGATGAGCAATGAGGCGGCGAACAACTCCTTGATCCAACCGCTGAAGGACCGCAGCATCCCCGCGTCATCCCCTACAGCGAGAGTGACCCGCTTCGATGCGATCTTCAGGCCGTTCCCGGTGGCGTAGAAGTCAACGTCTAGCGCCAGCTCCTCCCCGGTCTTCTTCATCGAGACATGAAGCACCAGCGAGACGTTAAACTGATCGCCCATAAAGGGGATGCAGTAGCGGTCCGCAAGGCATCCAGCGACACCGTCCTCGAGAGCCGGGAGAACCGCTTCCGCTGCAAAAACAGCGCGGCCAATCCGACGACTCAACTGCTTCGCAAGAACCCGCTCCATTTTCGCAGAGATGACCAGATCCTCGTCGTATTCGAGTGTAAACGGAAGAATCACCACACCCACCGAGGAGGGACTCCCGGCATCAAACTGGGCGCCCGCACTGCTCGAGGACAACGAGACCACGGCAAGAATCAAGGTGGCGCAGAGCAGGGAACCTGAAGGAGTGGGACGCATGCCTGCCAGTGTAGCCTGAATGGCTAAGAAATTGGATTGCGCGGGAGCAGTGTGTCGATTGACAGAGGCTCGGCGTCGTGTGATAAGTCGGCCGTCGGGCCGATGTAGCTCAGTTGGTAGAGCAGCTGATTCGTAATCAGCAGGTCAGCGGTTCGAGCCCGCTCATCGGCTCCAGTTCAGACCCTCTGGATTGTTGGTTGGTCGCCTCCCACCGTTCCCACTTCGGGGCAGCGGCGGTTCCTCTCGCGGTTGTATCCTCGTTCGTAGGAGGCTCCCTGTATGACTGCCACGGCACCGATGAAGAAGCTCGATTTTCACTTCTGCGATCAAGAGACAAGTCGGTCAAATGCAGAGTCTTTTCGAGATCGACTCCAGACGCGTCGATCAGTACGCGACTTCAGCTCGGCTCCCATACCTCTCGAAGCGGTCGAGAACTGCATCGCGGCAGCAGCCACTGCTCCCAGTGGGGCCAACAAGCAACCCTGGACTTTTGCCCTAGTTACCGACCCAGATCTGAAGCTTCAGATTCGGAAAGCAGCCGAAAAGGAAGAGCAAGCGTTTTACGAAGGACGAGCCCCTCAACGCTGGCTGGATGATCTGGAGTCGCTGGGAACGGGGCCAGAAAAGCCCTTCCTGGAGACCGCACCAGCCCTCATCGTGGTGTTCGCTCAGCACAGTGGCGAAGACGATGGGGCTCGACACTACTATGTGCAGGAATCAGTTGGTATTGCGACGGGTATGCTCCTGACAGCGCTGCACTTTTCAGGCTTCGCCTATCTGACGCACACGCCGTCGCCAATGCGCTTTCTCAGCGAGCTGCTGGGTCGACCTCGCAACGAGCGGCCCTACCTGCTGATTCCCGTTGGACTGCCCGCACCGGATTGCGAAGTACCGGACTTGCGGCGGAAGAGTCTCGAAGAGGTGCTCATTCGTCGTTGAGCCTCAACCATCGGCACTCGATGGGTCTGGCTCCTCGTCGCCAGCAGGCACAGCATTTTCCTCTGGCTCTGCGCCCCAGGGGGCTACCTTGACCAGCAGCACCATGCCTGGAATGGCAAGCAAGGTGCAGACGACAAAGAACGAAGTCCAACCAATGCTCTCGACGATGAACCCGGTTGTTGCATTGGCCAGGGTGCGCGGAATCCCAGCGAGGCTGGTGAGCAGGGCGAACTGGGTGGCTGTGTAGCGACGGTCGGTGCTGCGGGCGATGAAAGCCACAAAGGCCGCTGTGCCTAGGCCGACTCCCAGGTATTCGAAGCTGACGACGATGAACAGCCACAAGACACTGGGGAGAAACACCACCAGCGCCGCGAGCTCCTGGGAAGTTGCTGTGTTTAGATCGATACGAAAGACCAGGTAGGGAGTGACCTCTTCCAGTTCGGCGTCGGGCAGAGGAGGTAGCGCTGCAGCATCGGCAAAGAGCCCCTCCTCCCGGGCCTCGACGATGACCCGCGCGTCCTCTTCCGACAGCAACGGGTGACGAGCCAGCTCCTCCACGCTCGAAGTGTTGACCTGCGTAAGGGGGGTGAAGTGTTCCCAGAGCAGCGCACGAAGCTCAGCGGAGAGCCGAGGGTCGTGCGCAGAGATAGGGCTGCCCGAGACGAACTCGCGATCGCCGGCTGAGTCATCATCGCCGGCTGAGTCGTCATCACCGGCTAAGTCGTCATCGCCAGCTGAGTCGTCATCGCCGGCTGAGTCGTCATCGCCGGCTGAGTCGTCATTGACGGAGAGTTCCTCTCGCAGGGTGATAGGGTCCAGTCGGGCCATTGCCACCACCAGGGAGTCTGCGTCCCGGGCGGAGTTATCATCGCCGGTGGCCGAGTCATCGTCGCCTCTGGCATCGTCCACCGAGACGAAGCCCTGCTCCTTGAGCCAGTCTGTCCAGACCTTCGTATCCATCGTATTGATGTCGAGCTTTCGGCGCTGTAGCGCTGCATCACTCAGGTTCTCCGGCGCGACGGCGTGACTCTCCTGTGTGACAGCCACGTAGGGGGTAATTGCCGCGACATCGTCCGGGCTCCACTCTTCCTTTTGGAAAAACTCTCCCAGGCTCCGCAGCGGAGCCAACTCTCGGGAATGGGAGACATCGAGGATCGGGTGCATTCCAGCGAGGGCCGCAAAACCGAGAATCGATACGATCTGGATGAAGCCGAAGATCCACAGCGCACGGTTGATGCCGATCTTGATCATGAGAATGCCGCCGATGAGACCACCCACGACTGATGACCACAGGGCCGCTACTTTCGCGACACTACCGATCTGCGTCATCGTGAAGCCCAGGTCCAGGTAGAACGGCGTCGACAACGCAGTGGCCATGCTGTCGCCCAGCTTGTAGAGCAGCATGAAGAGCAGGCAGAGCAGCGCCGAGCGGGTGCCCCTGGCGGCAAAAAAGGAGCGGAAGGGCAGGACAACGGCGTCCTTGAAGTTGCGCGGCGCGGCACCCGAGCCCTGTTTGCTCTCGGGCATCCACAACGTCGTCAAGATCCCGACCATCATGAAGGCTGCAACAATCAGGTGAACCTGGGACCAGGTGATCCGGTCCGCCAGGATGAGTGCCAGCGAACCAGGCACCAGTGAGGAGATCCGGTAGGCATTCACGAACAGGCTGTTGCCCATGCCCAGTTCGTGATCAGGCAACAATTCCCGGCGATGTGCGTCGAGCACGATGTCCTGGCTGGCGGAGAAGAATGCCACTGTTACCACCACGACGGCGATGGTCCACACACCCTCCTTTGGATCATGGGCGGCGAAAGCTGCAAGGCTCAGGAACAGGGCGACCTGAAAGACCAGTGCCCAGCCTCGTCGACGGGTCAGGAACGGCAACTGGTAGCGATCCAGCAGCGGCGACCAGAGGAACTTCCAGGTGTAGGGGAAGGCGACCAGTGAGAACAGGCCGATGGTGGCAAGATCCACGCCCTGATCCCGCAGCCAGGCAGGGATCAATTGGTACAGCACGTACAGCGGCATACCGGAGGTGAAGCCACACAACATGCAGACCACCATGCGGCGGTTAAGGATGGCTTCCTTAAGCGAGCGACTCATCGCCGCGCATCTTGCCACGTGCGAGGTGCGGACACTCGAACCGGATAGAGTTATCGTTCGGAACGTACGCACCGTCCTGCACAAAGCGAGTCCATGCCTGAGTTACCGGAAGTCGAAACCACGCGGCGCGGAATTTCACCTCATCTTCTGGGGCGAATCGTCACTGCCGTGCGCGTGCGAGAGCGGCGACTTCGCTGGCCAATACCCGAGGAGATTGAACGGCAACTACCCGGACGAACCATCGATCGTGTGGGAAGGCGTGCGAAGTACCTCCTGATTGGAGCCGGCGAGGGCACCGCAATCATTCATCTGGGAATGAGTGGCAGCCTACGGATTCTGTCGAGCGGAGAGCCTCCGACCAAGCATGACCACGTCGACTTGACGCTGGATGATGGTGCCTGTCTGCGTTTCCGAGACCCCCGACGCTTCGGATCATTGCTCTGGACTCTGGGCGACCCTGGCGAGCATCGGCTCCTCGCCCGGCTCGGTCCCGAACCTCTCGAGGCCAGCTTTAGCGGCACGTACCTGTACGAACGATCTCGCAAGCGGCGGGTAGCGATCAAGCAGTTCCTTATGGACTCCCAAACGGTAGTGGGCGTTGGCAACATCTACGCGAGCGAGTCCCTCCATGCAGCCCGTATCCACCCGACGAGCGAAGCTCGGCTCATATCAAGGGAGCGCTACCGACTCCTGGCACGGTGCGTGCGCGAGACCCTGGAGCAGGCAATCGACGCTGGCGGCACCACCCTCAGAGATTTCTCCAACAGCGAGGGTAAGCTCGGCTACTTCGCCCAACAGCTCGCCGTCTATGGTCGCGAGGGCCAGCCCTGTATGAGCTGCGAGGCTTCCATCAAGCGAATCGTGCAGTGCAGCCGAGCAAGCTTCTTCTGCCCGGGATGCCAGCGCCAGGGCTGCTAGCAGAGCCAAAGTCAACACAGGACAGAAACTGTCCCTGCGGTGACAGACAATGGCTGCTGTAATCGCTGGCCGCTGTTACTATCCGTCGACCTCGCCCCCACCCCCCGTCCGAGAGCAAAGGCTGCTTTGACCGCTCGAGTACTTTTTGTCGGTGACATCCATCTCGGCAGGCGGCCCGGCCACCTTCCTGAGGCGCTGCAGAGCTGCAAGTGGTCCGAAGGTGACCTTGGCCCTTTCGCAGCCTGGATGATCGCAGTGAACCATGCAGTTCACGAGGGAGTAGATGCCGTCGTGCTCGCTGGAGACGTCGTCGACTGCGTTGAGGACCGCTTTGAAGCTGCACAACAATTGGAGCAGGGTCTGACGAGACTCTCCGAGGCGAAGATCCCCTGCTTTAGTGTGATCGGCAACCATGACGTAGAGGCGCTGCCCCGGGCTGCTGATCTCGTTGATGGCTTCGAGTTGTTGGGTCGCGATGGGTGCTGGGAACGCGCGCGGGTCGCTACTCGTGATGGAGGCTACTTCGATCTTCTTGGATGGTCCTTCACTAGGGTGCGTGAGCCGAACAATCCCCTCTTGTCGCTGCGCGCCAGTGTGCTCGAGTCCGGCGACCATCCCTGCGTGGGGGTGCTTCACTGCGACCTCGGCGCCGGCCAGAGCAACTATGCCCCTGTACCGCGCGCCGCCTTCGATAGTGGCGCAGCTGCCCTGGTCGACGCCTGGTTCCTTGGTCACATCCACAGGCCCTCCGCGCTGAGCTCCCCGCGTCCAGTTGGCTACCTCGGTTCGCTCGCAGGGCTTGACCCCGGAGAACCCGGCCCGCACGGGCCGTGGCTTGTGACACTCCACGGACGGGCCAGTGTCGAGGTCCAACAGCTCCCCCTGGCACCGCTCCGCTGGGAACGTCTCGCTGTTTCCACCGAAGGCATTGATGTGAGCAGCCGAGAGCAGGCAGAAGACGAGCTCTATCGGCTCCTACGGGAAGCATCTATGAGAGCTGTCGCGGCCATCGGGGTGCAGGCTGAGTCAGTGCGGGCTGTTGGTCTGAGAGTATGTATCACCGGGCGCTCCTCGAGTTCGCGGCTCTGGCACCAAGCCATCGCCGCCGCCGCCGCCGACACACAGCGTTGCCCAGCACGTGAAGTTGACGAATGCTTCTGCTTCATCGAGAAGCTGATCGATGAGGTCCGACCCGCTCATGATCTTGAGACACTCGCCAGAGGCACCGACCCGATCGCCCTCCTCGCCCAACGCATCCTCGACATTGAACAGAACAACGACGAGGGCGAGCGTCTCCTTCGCCAGGCTGCGACACGCTTTAACCGGTTGAACTCGAGCAGCCAGTGGGGAGACCTCGACTACAGTGACCGGGAGCGAATCGACCACCGGGAGCTCCTGGTACGGGCCGGATACGCGAACCTGGAGCAGCTTCTCGAGCAGGCCGCCCTGGACGACGAGCAGGTTCAATGATGAAGCTTGTCCGAGTTGACTTCGACCACGTCGATGGGTTGCCCAGTGGCCTGCACGTCGATGAATTGAGCCCCGGCCTCAACATCGTCCTTGGAGGGAACGGCTCTGGAAAGAGCAGCTTCGTGTCCATTGCCAGACGAAGTCTCTGGCCTGCCAGGAGCCGACGCACTTTTCACGCTCGCAGCCATTGGCTTGTCAACGGTGAGACCGTTCAGGCCTCAGTAATGGACCACCGGGTGAATTGGGGTGATCAGGACGCCAGTCCGGCTCCATCCGTGCCCGCTGAGCATCTCAGTTCCTGCTTCGTCCTTGGAATCCGTGACCTGCTCGGTGAAGCCAACGCCACAGACGAGGAACTCGCACGACAGATCCGAAGAGCTATGCGAGGTGGCTTCGATCTCGATGTCGTGCGCAAGCAATTCAAACAGAGCGAGCACGGCCTTCGAACGGCCCGCAAGGAACTACGCGCGGCTTCGACTGAAGTGGCCGAGCTACGCAGACAGTTTCGAGAGCTGGCCCGAGACGAAGACCATCTCTCTGAACTGGAGACGAGGTTCCAGGAGGCTCGGGATGCAGAGATCAAGCTCTCTCTTCTAGATGTTGCAGACCGACTACTTGTTCATCGAGACCAGCTCGCTGAAGTCGCCAAAGAGTTGAGCGAGGCCCCAGTAGAGCTGTCCGCACTACGCGGCGGAGAGGCGAACAATGTCGAGCAACTTCGTGAGTTGCTTGCCGAACACGAGGAACTCCGCTCCAACCTCGTCCGCGAGCACGCCGAGCTTTGCTCCCAGCTCGCATCGCTCAATCTTCCCGAGTCGGGCATTGACGCAGAGACGATCTCGGAACAGGTGCTCGACGCGCAGCAGTTGTCCCGGAGTGAGGCCACCCTTGCGGACCTGATTTCTGAGTTGGCTGCTGCCAGAGCACAGGCGAACAAGAACCACGAGATCCTACTCGGCGACGACGGCTCCGAGCGCTCCCCTCTTACCCTCGACGAACTCAACGGTCTTGATGACTACCTGGCCTCGAGCCTGAGTAACTCCACTGAAGTGCGATCGATTCATCGTCTGCTGGAACAACTCACCAGCGACGACGACGATCTGGATGCCAGTGCGCTGACCGCAGCGGAGCATGCGCTCAGCGCCTGGTTGAAGGCACCGGGCGAGCAGAGCAAGTCCGGTGCCTTCATCTGGCTTCGTTGGTTAGCGGTCGTTGCCATGGCTGGGGGCCTCCTCGCGGCTGTCCTCGTGTCCCCCACCCTTCTGGCGCTTACCACGTTAGGGCTGGGATTCTTCCTGGCTCAACAACTGACTGCTCGAGCCAACGGTGGTGCCCACACCACTGCCGGCGAAGCGAGGGCTGCCTTCGACCTGACGGGTCTTGACGGCCCGTCTTCCTGGTCATCACAAGCCGTGAGCGAGCGTGCAGACGAGATCAGAGGCCACCTCGCGCGCGCCCACCGAGAGACACTCGATAGGCAACGCCGATCAGAACTCTCCGCACGGCTTGATGAGCTCCAAAAAGAGCACCATGAGATAGAGCAGCAGGGAGAAGCACTGCGCTCAGCGACGGGGCTTTCTCTGACCTCTCGACCAATGGCCAGGGTAGAGGCGGCGCATCGAATGGCTCAGCACCACCGCTGCCAGACAGGTATCAGTGAGCTGGCGGACAGAGTACGTATGGACCAGGCCCGACTGAGCGCGGGGGTCGCTGTGGTCGGTGGCTTCCTTCGAGAACATGGGATCGAGATCTCCGAACAGGCCGGACCTTCCACCCTGAGCGCCCAACTGGCTGCTCTCAGCGAGCGCAACCACGAGCTTGCCCGCACCCGCGACGCATCACAGCGATTGAGCGCTGACATTGCCCGATTCGAAGGCCTTATCGAGACAACAAGGGCAAAGATCTCGACCATCTTCTCCACCCTCGGCCTGAAGGAGGATGACACGGATGGTTTTGCCGAACTGTTGGCGAACGCAACGGGCTACCAGGCGCTGGTTGCCAGCAGATCCGAATTGGAGTCCGCTGTGGCTCGTTGTGAGAGAGACCTCCGCAGCGAGGCGCAGTGGCTATCCCTGAGCTACGAACAACTCGCCAGAGAGCGAGCCCGCCTCGAGGAACTGAGAGCCTCATTCGCCGATCGAAACGACGAATGGCAGCGGGTAAGGGGCGACCTGCGAAGGGCTCGCGCTGGTCACCGACTGGAAGACTCGAGAGCTAATAAGAGTGCTCTCGAAGAGAAGCTCTTCGACCTGCATGAAGACGCCCTCGTGGGCGAGGCCGCAGACTTCCTTCTGGATGAGGTGGAGTTGAGCTACAAGCGTTCAAGTCGCCCCCTCGTCTTGCAGCGAGCCATGGAGTTGTTCTCGGACTTCACCCAGGCGCTGTACCAGGTCGAGGTCTCCGGGGGCGAGCAGCCGCATCTTGTGGCCCTAGAGAGCTCCAGCAAGAGAGTCATGGAGCTTGGTGAGCTCTCCGATGGTACGAGGATTCAACTATTGCTCGCGGTCCGACTGGCCTTCGCAACGGAACACAGCCAGGGCCGCGTGCTTCCTATCTTTCTCGACGAGACGCTCAGCACTACAGACCCGGTCCGCTTCAAGGCCATAGCCAGTTCACTGCTCGCAATGGTTGAGCGCGGCCAGCAGGTCTTCTATCTCACCGCTAATCCCGCCGACCTGGCCGGATGGAACCAACTCTGCTCAGACCGAGGCGTTGAACAGCCAAGGGTTGTGCTCCTCGGCGATCTTCACGCCGAGATGGGTGCCATCGACGACCCGAACCGGCTGCGGATCTTCGAAGCCGAAGTCCCACTCCCGGACAACCACAGCGCAGCTGAATACGGCGCTCTGCTCCGTCCAATCGAGCCCAATTGTTTCGATGCACCCGGTGCGCTCGACCTGTATTTCCCACTGAGTGATCGGCTCGACCTGCTGCATGCGCTCCGGTCCCAAGGCATCGTGGCGCTCGGACAGTGGGAACAACTCAGAACGTCGCCAGCTCTGGCGCGATATCTGGCTGATGAGGCGGACCAGCAGTCCGTATCGGCAAGGGTACGGATGGCTCACGTCTATATCGAACAATGGAGACTGGGACGAGGAAGACCAATGACTCGCGTCGACCTCGAACAGAGTGGCTCTGTAAGCACCACCTACATTGAGCAGCTCGGTCAGTGCCTCGAAGCCACAGAAGGCAGCGCACAGGAATTGCTCGACACCATCGCCAGCCCCGCAGTAAAGGGGTTTAGGAAGGCCTCTGCCGCCAAGCTCGAGGAATTCATGCTCAAGGAGCGCTTCCTGGATCGTCGCGAGCCCCTCACGCCCCTGGCTCTTGAGCTGGCAATTGCCGCCGACCTGAATCCGGAGCTCGCCGATGACCTCCTGAGCACGGACACCATTCGCAAGTTTATCGGGCTCATCGACCGGGCCTGTTCCACTCCCACATCCCAAAGCACCTAAAGTGATCTACATTCGAGAGGCTTGCGACCCATTACCACTGGGCCAGGCGATTAGGGGGACGTAGTGGGGCTTCAGGCTCGAGTCACTATCTTGGTTGTCGGCCTGGTAGTGCTGGTGCAACTGGGCTGGGGTATCTCGGTGATACAAGCAGATTCCAACCTGCTCCGCGCCGAGGCTGAGCGCAGGGGCATGCAGGTCCTTCGTGCTCTATCGGTACCCTGCGCCGTCGCCCTGGCAAATCGAGAGATAGAGACTCTCGATGCAATCCTCGCCAGCTTCACCGGTGAAGAGACCAACGACCTGGAATTGATCTCGATCGCCATACTGAACTCCGATGGGCAGGTTCTGGCTCACACCGACCCCGTCCAGTTCGGAACCAGGGCCAAGGGTGAATTCGCTCGTAGCGCTCTCTCTGGCGACTCCCGGGTACTCATTGAGGAATCGGATGATGGCACACCGCTGCTGTTGTTGAGCATGCCGATCGTCTCCGGACTGCGCTGGGGCACTGCCACTGCCGTTCTGTCCCTGAAGTCGGTGGAGACGCAGATCCGGGAAAACAGGGCGCGCATCTTACTGCTCAGCTTTGTGATGTCAGCACTTGTCGGCCTGCTGCTCTCGTTGGTGCTGCGACGAGCCGTCCTCTTGCCGCTCCGTCTGCTCACAGGCGCTGCGACGAAGATCTCCGAAGGTCAACTGGGTGCACGGGTCGAGGCAAGCACCCGCGGCGACGAGATGGCGCTACTCGGCGAGGTCTTCAACGAAATGGCAGAGAAGGTGCAGTGGCAGACCCAGGCTCTCGAAGAACTGGTAACCGAACGCACCCAACAACTTCAACAAACCAACCTGGAGTTGGAAACGGTCGTAGAACAACTCGAACAACTGGCCCGTACCGATGGGCTCACCGGTCTGCACAACCATCGAGCTTTCCAGGAGGCCCTCTCCTTCGAGCTCGAGCGTGCCCGACGCACGCAGCGACCACTCTCCCTGTTGATGCTCGATGTCGACCATTTCAAGGCATACAACGACACACACGGCCACCCTGGGGGCGATCGTG
>CAZEIY010000003.1:30358-36635 GCA_964512375.1 uncultured Rickettsiales bacterium
CTACGATTGGTTGCCCAGACACTCCAGGAGAACCTGCGCACCGTCGATGTCGTTGCTCGGTACGGAGGGGAGGAGTTCGTAATTCTGCTCCTCGAGACCTCAGGAATGGATGCTCAACTGGTGGCTGAGAAGCTGCGACTCGCTATCGCCAATGTCGACTTCGAGGGTGCGGAACGAAGCCAGCCAGGTGGTCGACTGACTATCTCCCTGGGACTGGCATCCTTCCCGTTGCAGGCGACCACAGGCGAGGCGCTCCTGGCGCTAGCCGATGCGGCGCTGTATCGGGCCAAACATGCTGGCAGGAACCAGGTCTGGCGCGACGCATCGAGGGACTCCTGATGCCCGTCTACGCGCTACGACTCAACCTCCTCTCCGTCTTCACAGCTTGCACACTCGCGCTGCTGTCATGCGCGGGGCCAGCTAACCCCATCACCGCCGCCGATGTGACAGTGGTCAAGACTTCGACTGCGGCAGCTCCGTCCGTACTACTCGACGCCGCCCGTGAATCATTGCGGTCTTCAGGTCTGGAGCGACTGCGGTGGGGCCTCATCCCATACGTCGCCCCCGCTGAAATTATTGCTCGCTATTCGCCGATCATCGACCGCGTATCGAAGCGCCTAGGAGTGCCCATCGAGATCGTTGTTGGCAACAGTTATCAGCACCTCGAAGAGCTTATTGTGACCGGACAGGTGGATGTCGCCGTACTCGGCCCATACGCGTACGTACGGGCACGCAAGCGGGCTCCGAACATGGAGGTGTTTGCCAGCCACGTAGCACTGGGCAGCACGACGTATGGCACCTACATCCTCACTCATGAGGACAGCGGGGTTGAGCAGCTTAGCGACCTGGTTGGGCGCGAGGTCGCATTTGTCGACCGCCGATCTACTTCCGGATGGCTCTCCCCTGCTGCCCACATGCTCGAGAAGGGGATCAATCCGGTCACTGACGTCAAAGCTCTCTATCTCGGCAGCCACGAGCGCGTCTTCAGCACGGTAGCCCGTGGCGCGGTTGCTGCAGGCGCCGTCTATGGAGCGATCCTGTCGGAGGGCCGCAGGCGCAACTCCGAGGGCAGCCGAGTCATCGTTCTGGCGAAGTGTGCCCGCATTCCCTACGACGCCTATGTGATCCGAGCGGGCATAGACCAGGTGGTCGGAGATGCCCTCGCCCTTGCTCTCGGCGAGATCTCCACACGTGACCGAGAGGGGCGTCACACCCTGGCAAGCCTCGCCAGAATAAATGGTTTCGTGCCAGTGACAGATGCCCACTACAACACAATCCGCCGCCTCGAAGACCGCATTCTTAGAGAGCTTGGGCCCTCTGTGCTCGCTCCGGATGCTGAACCCGTCCCGATGATCACCGACGAAGACAAGCCAGAATGAAGTCCATTCGAAGGTCCACGGACATCTGCCTGGCCCTGGCCGTCCTGTTCGTTCTTGTGGTGCCAGTCACCCCACTCGCAGCGGAGCCCAGCAAGAAGGAGAGTGCACCAACCAACGACAAGATCCCGTCGTCTGCGCCCGGGCCCTTTGGTCTCCAGGGAAACCTACATGATCGCTTCCGCGCGATTACCACGGCAGAACTCGACAGTGGCGAGTCATTTAGTGTTTCAGAAAAGACGATAAGAGATAAATACCTAGACCTTTACATTAAGGATGGGGTCCTCGTCCCAGTCCGCGTTGAGGGGGCTACGAACATCGGGTTCTGGTTTGTGGGCACCTGCAGCATCTCCTACCGCCCCCCCCTGGGCCAGGAGACGGCTTCTCTCGAGAGAACCACCTCGCGCAGGAAGTTGGAGCTATCGCCTTGCAGCGAGGCACTACTGCTGACTGACGACCCCGCCATCCTCCGCTGGATCGACGAAACAAGCAGGCAGCCGACGACCAAGGCGTCTGAGTTCAGCCCATGGCTTCGATATCGGCTCAAACAAGAGGCCCTTCCCGGTAACGCGAAGGCACACTTTGTGGACTTTGCGGTCAGTACTATTCGCCGGGATCTTGGCACTGTAGAGGAACGGGACCAAACGCAGTCGGTGCTCCATCTCGACGTATTGGGAGAGGACTTTGGCAAGCCGCGCGGCACCAGCAAGGCAGCGAATCTCGACTGGCTGGCTTATCGACGACTCCCCGAAGGACACTATGCGGCTGGAGAGTCTCATGTTCTGTTCGCCGGCCACTTCGCTGAGAAGGACCGGCGCTACGGCCTAAACCTCAGCTCACATGGTAGCGGTGAGCGCCCCAACAAGATGTCAGAGCAGCCGAACATCGACCTGGTGAAGGCTGAATTGGATCTTGATATCTCCGTTGGCTTCGACCCCTGGGCTGAGATGGAGGCTCAGGCAACCCTTACTTTGACAACACGGAAGAGGGCAACCGGGGCCATCGTCCTGAATTTCCTGCGTGAGCACCGCTTCCACAGCCTGGGCATCAAGAAGGCCCTGGGCTTCACCGTGGTGGAGGTGGTGGACTTCAAGGACAGGGCCTTGGACTTCCTGCACTTCGGCGGATACTTGCTCGTCAAGCTTCGCTCGCCACTTCCGCCCGGGCAGGGGGAAATCCTCAAGGTCACCTACCGTGGCAATGCAATGCCACGGTTGACGGAGGACTCCTTCGGGTTGCTGGCCAACTATGCCTGGTGGCCACACACCGGCAATCACGACCGCTTTACCTTTTTCGTGAATATCTGCACACCGCCAGCCTTCAAAGTGGCCGGCACCGGGACCACGGTGCGCACCTGGAAGGCGGACGGCAAGGCTTGTGAGCGCTGGGAAGAGAAGGTCCCCATCAGTTTCCCCGCAATTAACATGGGCCGTTGGGTGAGTGCCGAGGGAGAGGGGCCACGAGGTGTTCGCATCAGGGCCTTCTTCCTGCGGGAGGACGAGAAGAAGATGAAGCCAGCGATCAACTCGGTCGCCGAGATGCTGCGATTCTACGAAGAGCTGTTCGGCCCCTACCCCTATGCCGAGCTCGACATTGCAGAGGCTAGGGCCAACATGTTCTTCTGGCAGGCGCCTGCAGGGCTCCTTGAGCTCAGTCGTAATCAATGGAGTGTCCGCACGCCTGGCAAGGACCAGCGAAAAGACTTCTATCCGCACCCGTCCCTGGCAACTCTCGCCCACGAGGTAGCGCACCAGTGGTGGGGGCATGTCGTCGGCTGGAAGAGCTACCGAGACCAGTGGATCAGCGAGACCTTTGCTGAGTACTCATCGTTCCTGTTCATGACTCAATACGAGGGGAAGCGCTCCTACCTGGGACGCCTTGAGTACTGGGAACGGGGAGCACGTCGTAGCCAGCGGGGAGCGCCGATGGTCCTGGGTTTCCGTGACCCTCGGGCCTACCAGGGGCAGGTCTATCGGCGCGGGCCACACGCTCTGCACATGTTGAGGCGGATGGTAGGAGACACTCCATTCCTCGAGTTCATGGCAACAGTGCCCACCATCGCAGCTAACCGGAACATCTCAACCGCGGACATCGAGACCATTGCGGCGAAAGTCCTCGGCCCGGACGTTCACAAATTCTTCTCGCAGTGGATCACCTCAAGTGGGCTTCCCAGCCTCAAGGCAACCTGGAGACAGGAAGGCGAACTGGTTCAACTCGCACTCAAACAGACTCAGACGGGCTCGCCTTATCGTCTCCTCGTGCCCATTCGAATCACCTCCCAAGGAGGCCAGGTCGACGAGCAGACGGTCGCCATCGATGGTCGAGAGATGAGCGTGCAGTTGAAGGTTGGGAATGACGACGTCAAGAGCGTCGAGATTGACCCGGATAGAGAGCTATGCCTTGCGGAACGCAAAGTAGAGGAGGTTGAGAGCGGTATATCGCAGTAACTGGCTAGGGCTGCTACTGAGTTACACCATCACAGTCGTCGTCAGCGCTATTTCCGACGATCTCGAGTTGACCGGGATGGATGGCCCCATTCGTGTCGTCACAGTCCCCCCCATCCTCACTGAAGCCGTCGCCGTCGTCGTCCCGATGCGAAGTGCCTTCGTCAATAACCCCGTCGCAATCGTTGTCTATCCAATCAGGAAGCTCCTCAGCGCCGGCAAAGGTGCTGGGGTCGCTATCGTTGCAGTCCCCGCCGCTCTCCGTCATGCCATCGCCGTCGTCGTCAGAGGCAGCAGTGTCCTCGTCTACCTCGCCATCGCAGTCATTGTCAGCGCCATCTGGCAGCTCGGTGGCCCCGGGGTACGCGCTCCCATCACTGTCATCACAGTCGCCCCCCATGACGCCATAGCCGTCCCCATCAAGATCGGTGGTGCCGGGATCTACCTGGCCATCGCAGTCATCGTCGAAGCCATTGTTCTCATCCTCGATCGCCTCTGGTGAAACCAGGGGGTCAGCATCGTTGCAGTCGCCCTCCACCTCGGAGAGCCCATCTCCATCGTCGTCAGATACCTCGGTGTCCTCATCAATGGTTCCATCGCAGTCGTTATCCGCACCATCGACCAACTCATCTGCGCCTGGGTAGCTTGCAGCATCCTGATCATCACAGTCCCCACCGCAGCTGCCGTAGCCGTCACCATCGGAGTCATACAGGGCTGGATTGCCTTGCAGACAGTCATTTCCCCGCAGCACGACCGAAGGCAGAGAGATGCCGCCAGCCAGTACGAGCGAGAAGGTTCCTGCAGCGGCCTCCGCCGAAGAGGGCACGAAGAGCAATTCGAGAGACTGCGTATCGCCTGGGCCGAGTTGGAGAGGAAAGAGGGTGACAACCTCGAACTCGGTGACATCCACGGCGCCCGTCTCCACGGTAATTGGCACCAGTCCCCTATTCTCGAGCACCGCCTCAAGGCTTGCCGAGTCGCCAGCAACTACCTCGCCAAAATCCAAGAGGGGAGTCACCCAGGCCTCGGGGGCAACGGCATGGGCGCGCAGGATCACTTCGACTGCGGAGTCTGTAGCCGTACTGTGCAGGGTGACTCTCGCCCAGTGAAAGCCGGCCTCCTGAGGCGAATAGGTGAACTCGATCACTCGGGCCAGACCGGGCTCAATTGTTTCGAATGTAGGTGGGATCTCTTGAAAGTAGTCCCCCATCACATTGAGCACATCGAGGCCCACCCACTGGACCGTCGCTGAGCCGTTCAGATCAATCTGTACCGCCACACTCAGGCTCTCTCCTACGGTGACCTCTCCGAGATCGATCATGCTCGGACTGACCACCAGTGTGCTACGAGCGGCGGCAACGCTGACGTCACTCCCGCAGGCCGAGACCAGCGGAGTGATGAGACCGAGGAACACGAGTACGGCAGCCAGATGGCCGGCGGAACGACGCATGCGGCCATCTGGCTGCCGTCTGCGCCTGCCCGCCGCGCCGAGAACCAAGAAGCAGACGAGCCAGGCGTAGCCCCCAGGCGCTTGCCCTTGGATCGAGGACGCACAGGAGCAGCCCGAATTGTCGCTAGGCGGCAGAACCAGAGGGTCTATGTCGGATTCGTCACAGCCCTCATCCACGATGCCATCACAGTTGTTGTCGAGGCCATCGCACATCTCCGCCAGGCCAGGCTGTATCCAGCCGTGGTTATCGTTGCAGTCCCCCTGCTCTTCTGTGAAGCCATCGCCATCAAGATCACCCTGGCTCTCATCAATCTCACCATCGCAGTCGTCATCGACACCCTCGAGAACCTCATCGGCTTGAGGATGAACGGCAGCATCTTCGTCGTCGCAATCCCCCTCCTCTTCGGAGTAACCATCGCCATCATCATCAGTGGCTGGCCCTCCCTCATCGGTGATGCCGTCACAGTCGTCATCCAGGCCGTTAAGAAGCTCCTCCGCTTCTGGGTGTTGGTCATCAAAGAAATCGTTGCAGACACCATCCAGCTCAGAGAAGCCGTCGCCATCGTCATCGAAGCACTCAGTTTGCTCGTCGATAACTTCATCGCAGTCGTTGTCGACTTCGTCGCATAGCTCAGGCGCGCCCGGATAGGTGTCTCCATCCAGTTCGTCGCAGTCCCCTCCAAGGAGGGTGTAGCCATCACCGTCGGGATCAGCCGCACCTACGTCTACAATGCCGTCACAGTCGTCGTCGACACCATTCTCGGGATCTTCGGCCGCAGCAGGGTGAACGGCAGGGTCACCATCGTTGCAGTCCCCATCAAGTTCGCTGTAGCCGTCGCCATCATCATCGAAGCAGACCGTGTCCTCATCAACGAAGCCATCACAGTCCTGGTCGATGCCATCGCAGACCTCGAGGCCAGAGGGGTGGACCGAAGGGGCTGCATCATTGCAATCCCCCCCCAGCTCTGAATAGCCGTCACCATCGTCATCGAAGCGATCTGTCTGCT
>CAZEIY010000003.1:36645-36916 GCA_964512375.1 uncultured Rickettsiales bacterium
CGACCTCACCGTCGCAGTCATTATCGATGCCATCGGCAACCTCGATTGCTCCAGGAGAGATGAGCGGATCACTGTCATCGCAGTCGCCCCCACCGACTTGAGCCGCCGCTACGCCGTCCCCATCCACATCCTCGAGGTCGACGAGGTCGCAGTCCTGGTCGATCCCGTCATACGGGATCTCAGGAGCACCCGGATAGATGGAAGAGACCTGATCGTTACAATCGCCCGCACATGTCGCGACCCCATCAAGATCCGAGTCAAAGCCCTCGTC
>CAZEIY010000004.1:0-6840 GCA_964512375.1 uncultured Rickettsiales bacterium
ACGTACCCTGACCAGCGAGGAACTGGCGAAGTGGATACAGAAGTT
This sequence comes from uncultured Rickettsiales bacterium, assembly GCA_964512375.1. Taxonomy (GTDB): domain Bacteria; phylum Myxococcota_A; class UBA796; order UBA9615; family UBA9615; genus UBA6601. The sequence continues at coordinate 46 of CAZEIY010000004.1, forward strand.
GGCCGACGCTGGCACCTCTGAGCTCAGGTTGGTGGTCGGAGGACCTTACGGATTGGCTCCTTCCGTACGCGAGCGGTGTATTGACTCTGTGCGTCTGTCCAGCATGACTCTCCCCCATGAGTTGGCCCGCACGGTTCTGTTGGAGCAGCTCTATCGGGCCCACACCATCCTCGCGGGCAGGCCGTACCACAATCCCTGACCTCGTCAGGGAGAGAAATTCGTTGTCTTGTACTCGGGCGGTTGGTGCCTGGGGGAGGGCAGCGAGATGGAACTTTTTACCCGAGCATTCACTGAGCTCATTGATCTGCTGGTGCCGCAGAAGTGCGGCTACTGTGGTGCGCCCACTGCCCATCATGGTGAGCAGGGGCTGTGTGGGACCTGCCGAGAGGCGATTGAGGCTCTCCCTTCCCTTCGTTGCGAACGCTGTGACCTGCCTGAACTTCAAGAGCGGGGAGCGCGGCTTCTTGGCATAGATGGCCTCTGTTTGCTCTGTCGAGGCGATCCTGAAAGGCCAATAACCCGTTCTTCTGCGCAGTTCTCAGGGGACGTCCTGCCGAGCCTTCTCGTGCGCCTGAAGTATGGCGGAGAGGCGCACCTCGCGCGGCCCCTCGCTCAGCTCATGTGGCGGGCAGCTTGCGAGCACTACCGGCTTGAAAATTTTGATGCTGTGGTGCCAGTTCCCCTTCACGATCGTCGTCTGGTCAGCCGAGGTTTCAACCAGTCCGTGCTTCTGTGTGCACCCCTGTGCCGTCGCTCAGGCCTTCCTCTTCTGAACGGTCTCAAGAGGGTGTCGACGACACCGTCCCAGGCGCGCCTTAGGGCTACAGATCGAGCGCTCAACCTGAGGGGCTCCTTCATCGTTCGTCGACGTTCCTATGGTGGCATTGAGGGCAGGAGATTGCTGCTCGTCGACGATGTCGTCACTACCGGCTGGACGGTGCGCGAGTGTGCAAGAACCCTCACCTCGAACGGCGCCGCTGCAGTAGCTGTCCTTTGTCTTGGCCGCACGCCCCGCTCGAGGTGAGCGTATACTCCTCTCTCGCTCGCAAGACGCGGCGAAGTGGAGGCTGTGCGCTCCGTGCCCTACGCAATTGGCATCGACCTGGGGACTTCTAACTCGGTGGTATCCGTCGTTAAGGACGGTGTGCCCACTGTGATCAGCGACGAGAAGGACAACCGCACCCACCCCTCAGTAGTCTGGTTCGCGTGGGGTCGGCAGGTCGAAGGAGACGGGATTCTGGTGGGCGCGAGGGCTGCACACCAGGTGACGCTCGCGCCCGAAGGCGCGGTCTTCTCGGCCAAGCGCCTCATCGGCCGTACGATCGATAGCCTCGAGGTGCAGAAGGCTCGTGCGGTTGTCCCGTACGAAATCCTCGAAGGCCCGCACCGTGATCTGCGGATTCGTGTGCACAAGCAGGTCTATCCCCTGGCGGAGATCAGCGCTCATGTCCTGCGCTATCTGAAGAAACTTGCGGAGTCCAGTCTCGGTGAGCCAGTCGACCACGCAGTGATTACGGTGCCTGCGTAATTCAACGACAGTCAGCGTCAGGCTACGCGGGATGCAGGCCGCATTGCGGGTCTCGAGGTGCTGCGCATCATCAATGAGCCAACGGCTGCTGCCCTTGCTTATGGGCTTGGTGCCAACCGCGACGAGCACGCGGCGGTCTACGATCTGGGCGGGGGCACCTTTGACATCTCGATCCTTCGAATTCAGGGCGACGTCTTCGAGGTGGTCTCGACCGCGGGGGACACCTACCTGGGTGGTGATGACTTCGACGCGGTCCTGGTCGAGTACCTCCTCGGTCAGCTCACCGACGAGGGGAAGAAGGCCGTGCAGGGCTCGGCGGGGGGCAGAGTGCGCATCAAGCGTGCCGCAGAAGAAGCCAAGATGAAGTTGAGCTATGAGGAGGACACCACGGTCTACGTGGGGAACCTGTACACCGCAGAGAGCGGTGAAGAGATTCACCTCAAGACCATCATCAGCAGGGTCCAGTTCAATCAGATGGTCTTCCCTCTGGTGAAGCGGACGTTTCAGGTCTGCGACGAGGCGCTCATTGCCGCCAAGCTTGAGCCATCGGACATCGGCGCTGTGGTGATGGTTGGTGGAATGACCCGCTCGTTGATTATCCAGGAAGCTGTCGATAGTTACTTTGGGCAGAGTCCGGCCTCGGGAATCAATCCTGACGAGGTGGTCTCGGTAGGGGCAGCCATTCAGGCTGACAGTCTGATGAGTGCTATGCAGGGCAAGGTTAACCCGAACCGCTCCTTGCTCATCGACGTCACACCGCAGAGCCTGGGAATCGCGACGGCCGGCGGGTTTGTAGAGTGCATTATTGAGCGCAACACCTCGATCCCGACCGAAGAGACGTGCACGTTCACCACCTCGTGGGACGATCAGCAGGAGGTCAAGATTGAGGTCTTTCAGGGTGAAGGCCGCATGGTTGAGGGTGGCCAGAAGCTCGGAGAGTTCATTCTTGAGGGTTTACGACCTGCCCCCCGAGGTGAGGTCAAGCTGGCGGTGACCTTCGAGATCGATGCCAACGGGATCGTCAAGGTGACTGCATCAGACCCTGTCAGTCACCAGAGCAGGTCGATCCGGGTGGAAGCTAGCGCTGGTCTCACGGAGGAGGAGATCGAGAACCTTCGTTTCGAGCAGGACGAGGATGGCGAAGGGGACGCGATGGCTCCCTCGTCGGACAAGAGCGAGCAGCCGGGAGCGTGAGCGCACCGGTCCATGGGTCTGAGAGCGCAGGAGAGAGCGTATGGAACCTGATCTGAGAACCCGGGTAGAGGTCGCGGCGCTTGCTGCGGCATTGGACGAGGTGGATAACTACCAGATCCTCAAGTTGAAGAGTGGCGCACCGATTCCCGACGTCGAGAAGGCCTATGCGGCACAGAGCAAGATGTTCCATCCTGATAACTACTTTGGGGTGAGTGATTCGAAATTCAGCAAGTCAGTCACAGCGATCTTCAAGAAGCTCAATGAGTCGTACCAGGTGCTCAAGGATCCCGAGCTGAAGAAGTTGTACGACAAGAAGATGGGCTTCCGCGGTGGGGCCGCCACGGATGGTAAGCCGGGCCGCCGTCGTAGAGGCATTGGCAAGGCGGAGTTGGAGGCCGAGAAGGAGGCCCTCGATGGGGACGGCGTTGTCAGTGACAAGAACGCCATCAAATACTGGGACCTCGCTCAGATCGCGACGATGAACAAAGACTGGAATGGCGTTGTCATGAACCTGCAGTTCGCTCTGAACTACGAGACCAACAACCCCATCCTCAAAGAGAGGCTTGCAGAGGCCAAGGAGAAGCTCGCCGAGAAGAAAGATCGCGAGAAGAACCCCTACAAGATCAAGATTCGATAGCGCTGCGCTCCAGACGAAGGAAAGCTCGTCATTTCAACGAGATAGAGCCGCATCTCGCGCTGCAGATAGAGCCTCTTCCATGAGAAACGTTCCGTTTCTTTGACCCTCGCGGTGACGCTCCACCGTTCTGCCACTCCGAACGACTAATTCGGGCTCAACAAAGCCCACGTCTCGGAGCAATAAATGAACCTACCCAGGGCTTACTTCCTGCCCATATTGTTCGTCGCCGCAGTAGCGACGGGCTGTCTTAACAGCACCTTGGCCCCTACCGCCGCTGAGGTCGACTCTTCCTCTGTCCTGAATGGTGGCGAGGACTCCTCGTCTGGACCTGCAGCCGATGGTAGCGAGGGCTCCTCGCCAGCGCCGTCAGGGGATGATGAAAATTCGAGCCCAGAGGACAGCTCGGATAACACAACCCCCGACGAGCTTGTCGGGTCCCACTCGGCAGCGCCGTCCTCACTCTCTCTGTGTTCAGCAGCCGGCCGTGTTCGCGGCAACAGCTTGACCGTCACTACCTGCCTGGCTCCATGGCGAGTCGGTGCCGGTGTCACCTCGTCCGCTTCTCTCTCAATCCAGGTGGGCCCTGCCTATCGAATCGATCCCGAAGGAATTCTCTAATGAATACTGTTACCTCAACGTTCTTCTCCCGTCTCAACCCAGAGCAAGGGCTCCCTTCTGGACTCTCCTTTCGTTCGTCCTGCTCACTCGCGTCCGGTCACCATCACTCTCATGGGGCCTCCCTGCGCGTTTCCTGTCTATTGGGACTGCTGGCGCTACTCATGCCAGTGCTGGCATCCGCAGTGCCGATGCAGCTGGCTCAGCAGGGGAGGATTGTCGATGACGCGGGAGAGGGAGTCACCGGTGCTCACACTGTAGGGGTGAGCCTGTGTCCCGACACGAATTGCAGCACTCCGTTGTGGTCGCAGGACTTTCTTGTCGACCTGGAGGAGGGCTACTACTCACTCGTCCTCGGAGGTCAGAACAGCAATCCTCTGGACGCTTCGCTGTTTGAGGTCACCCCTCTGTTTCTAGGGCTTTCCGTTGATTCGGGCACACTGATGCAGCCACTCCTTGAGGTGTTGAGTACCCCGTACTCGGTGATCGCCGAGACCGCGACGAACCTCGACGGGGGGGTGGTCGATGCTAGAGAGTTGTTCATCGATGGTGCTCAGGTCATCGACAGCGATGGCAACTGGGTCGGAGGACCCGCCCAGGGTTCGGTGGATGCCCTGTCTTGCGCCGACGGCGAGCAGGCCACCTGGAGCTCCCTAGGAGGTCAGTGGGAGTGTGGTCTCGCTTTCTCTCCCGCACAGGCCTCGGCTGCCATGGGGCATGTGGCTCATAGCAACCCTCTAAATCACGATCGATTCACTAGTAGCGAGGCGGTTGATTCGATGGGCGGGCTCACCAACGGCAACCCGCTTCGCCACGACCGCTTCACCGGTGCAGAGGCGGTGGCAGCTATGGGAACCCGCAGCAATAGCAATGCGACCAACCACGACCGCTTCGCCGGTGCAGAGGCGGTGGCAGCGATGGGCGCTCTCAGCAACGGCAACGGTCTCAACCACAGTCGGTATGGCGACAGCGAAGCCCGGGCCGCCGTCGCCGGGTCAGATGTCTACGTCAGGAATGACGGGGACGCGATCAATGGCAGCTTGGCCGTTACTGGCAAGGTGTTTTCGGCTCGGTATGTGGTGCAGGCCTGGGATGACTCCAACGAGGGGCTGTCCGGGGTCGTCTTCCACCCCAGCTTCCTGGGCGAGTCCATCGATCGAGACAATCTTTTCTGTCGCAGCAACGATCCTTGCGTTGCTCAACCTCCAGGCTCGATGCGGATACCCCGAAGCGGTGTCTATCAGTTCACATTCTCGGCGAGCTTGAGCGGTAGCTACCAGGCTTCAGACGTTATAGCCATAGGCTTCCGACGGAACATGACGACGACCAACCACGGCAGCATCCAGGCAGACATCCAGGCGCTGAGCAGCAGCTGGTCGCAGATGGTGCCTGTTACCGTCACCTGGATCATGGCCTTGAACCAGGGAGACTACATTCGTCCCATGATCACCGGCCTCAACTCGGTTGGAACGGTTGGTACTCGCCGTTTCTCAGGGGTCTATCTCGGCGAGTAGCCGAACGCCGTAGAGACACAACTTGTGGCCGGCCTCTGTCGGGGGCCTGGCCACAGCTGTGTTCGCGAGGGATGTCGTCCTGCAGCAAATCGGAGTTCCGAGAAGAAATGCTGTGGCTACTTACTCTTCGAACCTGCTATCTAGACGGCGGCATCATCATCTCGGCCCGATCAGGGCAGCCCAATCTGAGGAACCCCATGTCGTTCGAGCGTCTCTTTATTGGCATTGCGGGAATGATCGGCGCAGGTAAGTCGACTCTTGCGAAGGCTCTAGGCGAGCATCTTGGCATCGACGTGTACTACGAGCCGGTGCAGGACAACGAGTATCTCGAGGACTTCTATCGCGACACCGCGACCTACTCTTTTGCGACGCAGATATACCTCCTCAATCGCCGCTTCCAGCAGCACCAGGAGATCATCTGGACGGGTCGTTCGGCGGTTCAGGACCGGACCATCTACGAGGACTCCATCTTCGCCAAGATGCTCGTACAACTCGATCTGATGGATGAGCGGGACTACCGGACCTATCAGAGCCTCTTCCATCACATGAGTAATTTCATGTGCCGGCCCAATCTGATCGTCTATCTCGACGTGAAGCCAGAGCGTTCTATGGAGCGAATCCAGGAGCGGAGCCGCGACGTGGAGTCAGGTATCAGTCTCGAGTATCTGAAGGCGCTATACATCGGTTACGAGGAGTTCATCCAGGACATCTCGAAGATGATCCCGGTGATTCGGGTCGACTATGACCGCTTCCGGAGTGCCGAGGAGATGGCTGAGGTCATTCAGCGCGAGCACTTCGACCATAGCTTCTTGCGGTCCGTCACCCGATTCGATCCGGTGCGTTGAGGCGCGTTTACGACCTCTAGAGCCCCACAGCTCTGAGCCAGTCTCCGAACAAGACGAACGAGGCCAGCGCGACCGAGATCGTTGCTGCGAATACAGCGCATTGCACGACTCGTCGGATATTGAGTGTTGGAGCAGGCATCGTGTTGGCCGAGCTATTGGGCATGCCGAGGTCACTCAGGTCGGCCATCTGATGCTGGTTGTCAGCAGCCAGGCGGGCTCGACCGTTGCGCTCGGGCACTTCCGTCATCCAGTCATCGCTGCTCAGATCGTTGTAGGTGTGGTCCTCGTCTTCCTGGGTGGCGGTGAACCGAATTGCGATGCCGGGGCCATCGTCTTCGACACGGATGACGCTGCCATCGATGATGATGCTGTTTGACCCGTGTGCTCCTACCGGCACGATGTGAATTGCGACGTGGTCACCCGTCTGTACGGCTTTCGACGGCCGGGCGTGTTCGGATCGAA
>CAZEIY010000004.1:6850-16691 GCA_964512375.1 uncultured Rickettsiales bacterium
GGATCGAAGCAGGTAGGCGCCGGTCTCGTTGAACTGCTCCACTTGGCAGCACAGCTCGGCACCATCGATCGTGCAGACGATGACCCGGCAGCCTTCTACTGCGTCGAGGCTGTGCCCCGGTTTGAGGCTCAGCGAGTTCACTCGCCCTCCCACTGTCTTTCGTGCGGCGCTGGATTCGCTAGGCATATGTCCTCCAGGTGACTTAGGTACCCATTCCTTCCTGCATGGGGCATGCCAGGACGGACCCGATGTAGTCCAATGGTGAGTAGCGTCTCGGTTTATGGATTTACATGGACGTCGCAGAAAATGGATTCGATGTTTCAGGTGTCAACGGATCCACGCTTGCGTCTGCGTACGTTGTCACGAGCATGACAGTGCGTTGATCAGCGGCTAACGTTCAGCCACGGCCCACCCCGTGGCTCTTCAGTCACTCAGGCAAAGGACGCTGCTGTGTTTTTGCGATTTCTGCGTTGTTCTCGACTCCTTCTGGTCTTGCCGATCTTCCTCTTGGGAGGTTGTGGCGACTACACCATCCATGTGGCACCACCCGACGAAGGGGACGATCCGGGAGAGTGTTCTGATCTCGCGGACAATGATGAGAATGGATTCTTCGACTGTGACGATGATGGCTGTATCGGAGCCCCGGAGTGTCTGGAGGGTCCCGATGCACCGGGTACCTGCAGTGACGGCATCGATAACGATCGCGACGATCTCCTGGACTGCGAAGATCCTGACTGCAACGAGGCGCCCGAGTGCCGTGTGAACGTTCCCCCCACTGCACCCGAGGTCGCCATCGACCCGATCGCTCCGACCACAGCGGACACGCTTTCGTGTTCAATTGCCGTCAACTCTCATGATGCCGATGGCGATGAAATCGAGTATGCGGTGTCTTGGAGCGTCGGTGGTGTCGACGCCGGAATCGACGGTTTGACGGTGGACTCGGAACTCACTACTCGTGGCGAGGTCTGGGGTTGTACGGTCACGCCCAGCGACGGGCTCGATGAGGGTGAGGGCGGCACCATCGCTGTCACCATCGATAACTACGTGCCTACCGAGCCTGTGATCGCGGTCATTCCGGGCTATCCCACGGATCGGGACCCCCTCGAGTGCCAGGTGACAGTGCCTTCGGCCGATGAGGATGGTGATCCCATCACGTATCAGTACATCTGGAGTCGGGGCACACAGCAGCCTGATGGCTCAGTGAGCTGGCAGGGGAGCGGCATCACAGGAAACATCGTGCCCTGGGTCGAGACCGCCGCCTACGACCGGTGGCTGTGCACCGTCGTACCCAGCGATGGCATCACCACTGGACCTGAAGCCGGTGCTGAGGTTCAGGTGGTCGTCGACGGGACACAGTTCATTGCCGCAGGCCGCTATCACAGCTGCGCGGTACGCCAGGATGGGCTGGTGGCCTGTTGGGGTGTCGATGACGCGAGCTCAATGGACTCAGGCCAGGTGACGGGTAGTCTTCAGCCGCAGTATGGGGCTGGTGAAGTGGTCGCCGGAGAGTTCTTTGGTTGCATCCTCAAGTACGACACTGCTTCGGTGCATTGCTGGGGAGGGAACGACGACCAGCAGGTCTCGGGTATCCCCCTCGGTACCTTTATCCAGGTCAGCGCGGGTAACAGGCACGTTTGTGGGGTGCGGTCGAACGGGCTGCTTGAGTGCTGGGGCACTGCGCTGAGTTGGAACGAACAGCCCCCCTCTGGTGTTGCGCTGGAGGTGGCGTCGGGCAATGAATTCAGCTGCGCTCGAATGGAGAACAGCAGTATCTCTTGCTGGAATTTCCCTGGTAGTGACGAAGCACCGGCTGGCACTAACTGGGCGAGGATCACTGCTGGAGGAGGCCACGCATGTGCCCTCGATGCTTCTGGTGCGGTCACCTGCTGGGGTGACGATAGCCTCGGCCAGGGAACGACCGGGATTCCGTCGGGCGTTGTCTTCGACCAGATCAGCGCCGGCGCAAATCACACCTGCGGAGTGGAGAGCAGCACGGGCTTTGCCCACTGCTGGGGTGACAACAGCTTCCTGCAGTCTGATGTAGCCGGTGGTGTCTTCGAGCAGGTCAGTGCCGGTTGGAATCACAGCTGTGGCAGGCGCACCAACCTGACTACGGTCGAGTGCTGGGGTTGTGGCGGCACCGCCGAGGACCGCGGCCAGTGCACGCCTTCAGGCCTCAGTCGCTGAGTCTATGGACGGGCTTGCTTGAGATGGGAATCTCGAGCAGCCGACACTCGATGGGTCCGTTGAACAGTACGTGACGGCGCTTGGGTTTCAGCCCAATTTGTCCGATGAGTGGCCCCTTATCCACCAACACAAATGCGTTCCAGCCGAGAAAGCGCTGCCGCAGCATGTCACCGAGGTTGCGATAGAGAGGCACCAGCGAATCTGGATCGCCGATGCGCGCACCATAGGGCGGATTGGTGACCACCAGGCCGGGCTGATCACCGCTCGGTGCTCCTCGCTCGGCGACCTCGCAGCGCTGTAGGTGCAGGAGTTGGCCAAGGCCGGCTCGCTCGGCATTCTTGATGCTGGCCTGGATCTGGTTTGAGCTCTTGTCTGAGCCAAACAGCAGCGGCTTGCGGCTCGCTGCTGCGTCCCGTCGAGCGCTGGCTTCCCGACACAGGCCCTTCCATAGGCCGGCATCGTGGCCGCGCCACGCGCTAAAGCCCCAGCGCTTTCGATTGAGGCCAGGCGCAATGTCGAGGGCATAGCCTGCCGCTTCGAGCAACAGTGTTCCCGAGCCGCACATGGGATCGAGCAGGGGTGCGCCTTCCCTAGATAGACGCGGCCAGTCAGCGATGCGCAGGATGGTCGCCGCCAGGGTCTCCTTGAGGGGAGCGGGGCCTCCGACAGCGCGGGTGCCGCGGAGGTGCAGCGACTCGCCGCTGAGGTCGATGGAGATGGTCGCCTTTTCCTTGCGCAGGTGAACATTCAGGCGCAGGTCGGGGTTCTTGAGGTCGACGCGGGGCCGCTGGCCACTGGCACTGCGTAGCTGGTCAACGATCGCGTCCTTGGTACGCCGAGCACCGAACTGGGTGTTGTTGATGCCATGGGAGCGACCCGCGAAGGTCACCGCGAGCGAGGACTCGGGACCGAGGTGCTCCTTCCAGTCAATCTTCGAGACACCCCGATAGAGTTGGTCGGCGCTCTCTGCCGGGAAGTGCCCCAGCTCAAGAAGCACCCTTGTCGCCGTGCGCGCCCAGAGGCAGACCCTGTAGCCATCCTCGAGGGCACCCAGGAAGCTGACGGCACCGCGTCCGGCGGTACGCGCTTCGATTCCGAGTTCCGCCAATTCGGATACGAGAACCTCTTCGGTGCCGAGGGCAGCGGGCAGGTTAAAGCGAAGTCGTGCAGCCATAGTGGCAGGGGTTGTAGCGTGGCTGGACTCAGGGCACCAGCCCAGTCCCCTCATCTACCAGGTAATAGCGGTCACCAGGCACGTCGTTGAGAACGGTCACACTACCTGAAGGCCAGCGCACTTCGACAAGCTCGGCGTTTGTCTGGCTTCCGAGGCCGAAGTGGACACTCTTGCTACTGCTGGAGTGGATCGAGGTGGAGCCCGCCCCGACATCGACCCGTTGTACCTCCTGTCCCTGCCGCAGGAACACGGTGGCGCCTACCGCGTCGCGGTTGGACGCGGTGCCTCGCAGGTCGAAGCCAATCCAGTGCGCCTTCGGCTCGCAGGAATTGCGATACAGCTCGGGTTGGCCGTCGATGTTGGCGATTAGAACGTCGATGCAGCCGTCGCGGTTGTAGTCCAGTCGCACCAGACCTTCGCTCGATTGAACAAAGTCTTCAGTGCCGCTGGACTCCACTTCGCTGAAGCGCCCGTGGTCGTTTCGCAGTAGGGCCGCCGGCGAGGGCAGCAGTTGGTCCTGCCAGCTTCCGAAGGCGATAAAGAGGTCTTGCCAGCCGTCGTTGTCGTAGTCGAGGAACTCTACGCCCCAACTGCTCTCGCGCAGTCCGCTGCTTGCAACCGACGCGGTCGCGCTCAGGCTCGCGTCGACGAAGGTTCCGTTACCCTGGCCCTGGAGCAGCACCTCACCTCCATCCATGAGCAGGTTGGATACGTAGAGGTCGACGTGGCCGTCGCGGTTATAGTCACCCATTCCCGAGTCCCATGGTCGCTGCGGCCAGGGAGCATCCGCAGCTGGACGAGACCAGGGTGAAGGTCCATGCGACAGGGCCTGGTCCATCGTTCCGATACAGCTGATTGGGCTGCAGAGCGTTGCCGTGGTCGTTGGCTACGTAGAGGTCCAGGTCTCCGTCATCGTCCATATCGAGCCAGGCGGCTGCGAAGCCGGCACCGTAGGGGCTGGGCTGAGGGAGCAGGTCAGTGACGTCTTCGAAGCTACCGTCGCCGACGTTGTGGTACAGCCGATCTGCGGGTCGGTTGGTGAACGCCGCATCTCCGGGTAGAGAGATGTCTTGATGGTGTACGACGAACAGATCGAGCAGGCCATCCCCATCGTAGTCTCCGAGGACCATGGCGGCACTGAGCAGAGAGTCGGTGCCAAGGCCGGCGGCCTGGCTGTGATCGACGAAGTGCCCCCCTTCGTTTCGGAATAGTTGATTGGGGCCGTCGTTGGCGAGGAACAGATCAAGGTCACCGTCGTTGTCGTAGTCGGCGAAGGTAGCGCCAATGGCCAATGGGTCCTCCTTGGACGTCGCGTTGGTACCCGATGGAAGCCCCCAGAGTTCCAGTTCGTCGATAAAGCCTCCCCCCCCATCGTTGATGAACAGCCGGTTGGCGACCACTCCTTCTGGTCCGGCTCTTCCGCACAGATAGAGGTCGGGCCAGCCATCGGCGTTCACGTCGGCAACGGCCGCCCCTGAGCCGCCGAGACCGATCTGGGCTCGGTCCTCGCTGAACAGTCCGGCCGTCTCGGCAATCATGACAAAGGGAGGGGGAGGAACTAATGCGCTCGAGTCGTCATCATCACCTGGCTCGTCAATGCATGAGGCCGAGTACGCGCAGTCTGAGTCTTCACAGTCGAAGTCTCCATCTCCGTCGTTGTCGGCGCCATCGCTGCATTCCACAACGTTGGCACCTTCTGGAGGGACCTGACAGGAAGCCGAGGCAAGGAGTAGCGTGACCAGACCGACACCGAGAAGAAGGCTAATGCACGATGGTGCGTTCATGCAGTTCGGGGGCTTCGCCGTCTCAGTGAACCCAGTGACGCCAACAGGAACAGAAAGGCTGCGGATGCTTCAGAGTTGCCTTCCTCGCTAGCCGCACAGCAGCCGCCGTCATTGCCCTCGCCACTCGAGTCGTCGTCGTCGCCACCTGAGTCGTCGTCATCGCCAGCAGAGTCGTCGTCATCGCCAGCAGAGTCGTCGTCATCGCCAGCAGAATCGTCGTCGTCGCCGCCTGCCAGCGATGCGTGCAGGGCCTCCCAGTAGGGTTCGCACCGTTGCGCTGAGTGGCTACCTGGATCACAGGTCGGGGGTGCGCTGGTGTCGGCGAGCGTGAGCAGTCCTTCGTAGGTGGTGCCGTCTTGAGAGTGCATCAGGGCGAAGTGTTCGTTCTGCACTCGAGTCGAGACAAACAGGCCCCGAGCATCCGAGGTCGCGCCGCTCGTGGACGGCCCCCCCTCCGTGACTTCGATGCTCGCCGAGGGGGCGGCGGAGAGCAGCCGCCCGTACGCATCGACCATCCAGATCCGGCCGTCGTCGGTGCGGGTACCGATCTTGATGTCGGTTGTGACCTCGAAGATCTCTGTGAAGGTGCTACCGCCGTCGCTCGAGTAGAGGAGCCGATCCATGATCGGAGCGTCTATTCTTAGCCATAGCTGCGGGCCGGAGCCGGTTGCTATGAGCACATCCAGTAGCACCTGCCTTGAGCCTTTGGCTTCGTAGACAATTTCCGTTTCGACCCAGGTCAAGCCGCCGTCGTCGCTGCGATAGAGCCACGCGCCGAGGGGGTTGAAGAAGGATGATGTTGCCCAGGCCGTGCCATCATCGCCAAAGTGCACGTTGCGGAACAGGCGCTGGGTACTGGTGGTGTCAGATGCCTGCCACGTAGCACCGGCATCGTCAGAGTAGTACAGCCCATTGACTGCCCCAGATTGCAGGGTCGCAGTGCTGACGATGGCTCGCTGCGGATCTACCGAAGAGAAGGCCATATCTGTGACCACCTGGTCAGTCAGCCCGGATGTAGTAAGCCAGTTGCAGTTGTCGGTCGTGCGGTAGAGGGTCTCGTTCTGATCGCGAGATGAGTTGAGCACACCGGTGGTGCCGAGGATGACGCCCTCGCTATTCATCGAGTAGCGCGGCGTGACGATGGCACCAATGTTGATGATGTTTTCGTGGCAGAGCCACTGAAACTCACCGGTGTCATTCCCCAGAAGGAGTCCGTATGACGCTTCGAGGGCAATGGCGTCGGAGCCAGGGTCAGCTGGGACAAAGACACTGAGAGCCTCGGGAATAGCCCCGAAGTGAGCTTGAGCCGGACCGGCTACTGCAAGTAGGAAGCTCGTGAGCAGCGACATGGATGCCATTCGGGACATGGACAGACCATAGCTCTACCAAATCTCTGAGGCTAGGGAAGCGAAGTGCGTGGGTCTTGTGCGACACGTGCCGGCGTTCGTCATCCGATGACTCTGGAGAGGAGTAGATGGAAGCACCTCGCAACGTCCTCGGCGGCATTCTGGCCAGCTGTTCTCACGATCCGCTGACAGGGTGGTCTCGGGATGGTTGTTGCAACACGGACACTCGTGATCATAGCTCCCACACCGTCTGTGCTCAGGTCACGCCGGAGTTTCTGGAGTTTCTCCGAGAGCATGGCAACGATTTGATCACGCCCCTTCGGCTTTGCCGGGCTGGTAGATGGTGACCAGTGGTGTGTGTGCGGCGAGTTGGCGTTTGGCCCACAAGGCAGGCAAGGCTTGTTCCGGCTGTCTGGAGAGTACGCACGCGTCGGCGTTGCTCACTGTTCCCATCGAAGAGTTGATGGTGCACGCCGTGGCTGCTGAAGCCTGAGGGCGGTAACGGATTCAGATTCTCATTGGTCCGTTGAGTCTTTGCCCCACATGGGTAGAGGCTACCGCCCCGGACAGTCTGGGAAGTCGATCAACGGCTCACCCACTGCGAACCAGCCGCTGCCTTCTCTCTTCGAGACATAGCTCTCATAGCGGCCCCGGACCAGAGCGCCACAGCGATTCTGAAAGTCGACGTAGCCCACTACCCGGTAGCAGGGTCCCGCGATCTGAGCTTCGACCTCGCCGAGAACCGCGCGGAAGCGATCTTGGAGTTCTGTGGAGAGAGCGTCGTCGTTGAGGTTCTCGCGAAGAGCGTCCAGTTCCGCTCCACCACTGAACCGTTCGGGGGCGGACTCAAGAAGTGTCACTGAGATGTCGTTCTGGCTGGACGTGGGGAATTGAGCGGTCAGGGGGGTCGGCAGTGCCTCACGAACGATGCCTGTAGCTTGCTCGTAGGCCTGGTCTGCGGAGAGCGCGCTCAGGTAGGCCAGAGCGGCTGCCCTGCGGGACCTCTCCTCGACGCTTTCTGGACTCGCACCCGCGCGACTTGCTTCGTCCTGGGTTGCCTCTGCTACCGCCGCGGCCTCCTGGCGGGCAGCGGTCTCTCTCCGGACATCGTCCGTCTTCGCAGCCTCTGCGAGGCAGGCACTCGGGTCACACAGGGCCAGCGCCGCCACTGCGGGCTCCATCACCGCGTTGTAGGCACGATGGATAGCAGCTTCTTCGCCGGGGCGGTCCTGATACGGCAGGACTGCCTGAAAGGATGACTGGCAGCTTCCGTGGGCTGTTACGTCGAGGCTGATCTCGCGGCCCCGGTATTCGACCTGCACACTGCGACCGGGCACTACGCGCAGCTTCTTCATTGAGCGAATTGCCCCAAGAGCCAGAGTGAGGCTCTCTGTGGCATCGTTGGCGCTGCATTCGCTGAGCACTCTGCCGCCGACAGCCGGCTGATCGTTGCTCTTCGAGCCCTTCTCGGCCGCTTTCTTCTTCTTCTTGGCTGCCTTCTTCTTCGCCAGAGCAGTAGCGGGGCTGTCTTCGCCCATGTCCTGGACTGGCTGCGCGTCGAGGCTGCCTGGAGCCGCGAGTAGGAGAGCGGCAGCAAGCGTAGTCGCCAGTGACATGGAACGTCTGCTCACAGCAAGCTCTCCAGCGGTTGCCGTCCCCGCTATTCCCGGACCTCGATCAAGCCGGCCATACCCAGCGCGGCGTATTCGAGGAGGGAACTGTGATACAGCCAGTAGCCGGGCTCGGTGAACTCGGCAGCGATCACTACCGAAGAGTCGCCCGGCAGCATCACTGTATCTCGTAGTCCTGGTTCATCGACGGCTACGCCATCTCGAGAGAGGATCGTGAAGAGCACGCCGTGGAGGTGAAAGGGGAACTCGAACCCGACCAGGTTGCGTAGTCGGATGACCTGCAGATCGCCCAGATCGACAATCCAACTCTCGTAGTCGGGCCACGATTGGTCCTCGACCGTCCAGACGGCCTGGTCGTTCTCGTCAAAGGCAACGTTCAGGTCGAGGGTCTTGTTGATCTCGCTGTCTGCATCTGCTGCGGGCAGCGCATAGGTGGGATCTGCCAAATGGCCGGTGCGGCTTACTGTGTCGGCGTTCGTGTCGAGCTGGACCGGCGCGATCAACACTTCGTCCATGAAGGGTGACCCCCAAGCCGTGACAGCCTGGACCAGGGCCTCAAGTCCGCCCTCACTCAGATCGGATGCGGTGCGCACTTCGAGTTCTACGCGCGCACCTACAGGCAGCGAGAGTTCGGTGATATTCCGGGTCCAGTCCTGCTTCCATAGACCGGCATCTCCGCCAATGAGCCGGACCTCGAGTCCGGGAAACTGAAGATCCATCGTGCGGGAGTTTGCGACGTTCACCAGGCGCCAACGCTCGGCACCTTCCGCTGCGATCTTGATGGGCTCGAGGATGTCGCCCCCGTTGATCAGCAGATAGTTACCTGCTCGACCATGCATCTGAGTGTGGTGTTCCATGGTGGACTCGGCGATGGAGCCGTCGTCATCCAGGAGGATGTCGTCGAGGAAGATCAGTCGGTCAGCGTCGACATCGGGCCGCAATGCTTCTTCTTCGTGCACCACGAGTGCACCGTACAGGCCGGCCTCGACCTGGACGTGTGGGGAGACGTGCGGGTGGTACCAGAAAGTGCCAGCATCGCGCACGACAAACTCATAGGTGAAGCTCTCACCCGCGCCGATGGGATAGACCCCAGGTACCTGCACGCCATCCATGTCAAAGGGGACGCGTACGCCGTGCCAGTGGATCGAGGTGGGTTGGCTGAGTTGGTTGACCACGTGAACTCGGACCGTGTCTCCTACCTTGGCTTGGAGCAGGGGGCCCGGCGAGCTGCCGTTATAGGTCCACATCGCCGTGCTGCCACTCTCGATGATGTCGATGTCGGTCTCGTCAACGATCAGCTCGTATTCGGCGATAGCGGGGTCGGGATTGCTGTCGACAGCGACGGGAAGCCCCTCGACTACCGGGTAGCTGTCATCGGCGAACTGTTCCGGTGCGCTGCATCCATTCAGAAACAGGAACACGGCGATCAGACTGCAAGAAGTGACTCGAGACATCATTTTTCTCCAAGGTTGTTCGCGACCCCCTGTTCGCGTGGCGGGCGCACTATATGAACGGGGCTTACGCCGGTCAACGAAAGGAATTCAGGGGTTCGGCCATGAGCGCCCCAGCCTGTTAGCCTGGGTGCTACTGACTGCGTCTATGGACGCGAATGGGGCCGAGATAGATAGGCCCCGAAGGCTTGGAGGACTTTGATGAGAAGCGATTACGATGACCTGAGTCCGGTCCCGATTTCGGTTAGTAGGGTCGAGATGACCCAAC
>CAZEIY010000004.1:16701-20962 GCA_964512375.1 uncultured Rickettsiales bacterium
GGTGTTACCTGGTGACACCAACAGTCTGGGCACTGCCTTCGGGGGGCGGATCATGGCCTGGCTGGACATCGCCGCTGGGATCTCCGCAGGCAGACACTCCGCTGGACCAGTTGTTACCGCGTCTGTGGATGACCTGCACTTTATTCGTCCCATTCGGCAGGGCCACGTCGTCGTGCTCAAAGCTCAGGTGAATTTCGTGGGAACCAGCTCGATGGAAGTCGGTGTTCGCGTCGAGGGCGAACGGTGGGGAGGGGAGCGTTATCACGCGTTGACGGCCTATACGACCTTTGTGGCTCTGGATGACAACCGGAAACCGCGTCCGGCCCGCAAGCTACTTCTCGAGACGGAGCAGGAACGCCGCCGAGCCGAAGAGGCTTCTGTGAGAATGGCCGAGCGCCGGCGACGCCGTGAGCAGCGAGCAGACCGTCTGGATAGCTAGCTAGTAGAGGACGGTCGCTTCCATCTCGAAGAGCAGTTCGTCGCGACATGCATCGGCAATTATTCGGGGCCCGTGGAGCTCGGGTACCGCGCCATCGCCTTCCAACTGTCGCCAGCAATCGAAGGTCTCAGCATCCTTGAAATAGAGGCTCTGCCACACTGTGGATTCGAGGCTCAGCCCTTCCAGGGACAGGAGATGCTCGACGTTGGCCAGCGTCGAGAGAATCTGAGAACGAGCATCGCCCCGGTGCACCGTCTGTCCCTCGGTGTCGATGCTGGATGTACCCGACACGGTTACAAGTTGCTGGTCCTCAAGTTCGATGACCATTCCGCGCGAGAACGCAGATCCGTACTCCCAGGCCTCGCACTGGCGTAGAGGCTTTAACGCTCGGAAGGGGCGCCTTCCCTCGGTTCCTTTGACCGCGAGCAGTTCCATGAAGCAGGGAGCCCCAGCAGGATGAAACCCCTGGACGCAACTGCTTGCAGGTGGGGTGGTGTCTCCGTTGATGCCACAACGGGAGAATAGTTGGTTGCGGACAGTATTGAGGTCTCCATACCAGTCGAGGAGATCCGCTACGTAGAGCCACGTGCGGGAAACATCCTGGTATCGGAAGCCGTGCTGTTTCAAGGTGGTCTCACTGCCCTCGAACATGCCGCGGAGCGCGTCGGTGGGAGGGCGTCCTACCGCTCCGCAAAGATCGCTGAGACCAAGCACCTGGAGGCTGGGCGCTGAGACCAGAGTGCCGCTACACGTGCCGTCCAGGTCGAGCCGTTTCCAGGTCCAGTCTTTATGTGCGCTGATGCCGAGTACCTGGATGGTGTCGAGAATCCCGCCGGCGATCAGAGGATTGCAGATCCATGTCGGCTCATTGGTGATGCCGATGCCGTATGCCTCCAGGGTGGAAGAGCGCGCGGCACGAAGAGCCGGTAGGGCGCGGGGGGAGGCGTAGATCCGCTCGATCACGGGCTTGAGATTCAGCTCGGCAGCACGAGCCGCGTAGCCCTCGAACAGTCCTGCGGCCGCCTCGAGATCCTCGATGGCTTGAGCCGGCGAGACAGAGAGCAACTGGAAGGGGCCATCAGTGCCGCTCTCAAGCATCACACCTACTGCGCCGTCAACAGTGTCCATTTGGAGAGTATAGACAGCGGTGGTCCTGCTCGCCCGGGCAGCGTGGCGTTCAGCAAGATCGTACTCCGCGCCAGGCCCCGCAGCGCAGCCTTATTTCATCGACGCGCGGAACTGCAAGATATAGCTCCCCCACATGATGCGGTCGCCGTCTTTGAGCAGCAGCTTTCCGACCACAGGTTGGGCATTGACCTTGAGGGGACCTGCATCCGCGAGGGGTTCCAGCTCGAATCCAGTGTCGCTGCTGTCAATGGCCGCACATTGGCCCATGCAGCCCGGTCGAGGGGCTACTCGAATCTGGCATTCCTCAGTGCTCCCAATGAGCGTCCGATTTCCCTTGAGACTGACGATGTTCTCGTCGTCTCCGTCGCCGTACCAACCCACATGAGCTCCCATGACCTGGGAATTGAGGTTGTGGATTTTCAAGGCATCACGAAGGCTGATGGCGACGGTCGTGCTGTCACCATCGTCGATAGCCCCAGCGACAGGGGCTGAGCTGATAGCCCCCTGTTCGATTGTGCTTTCGTTCGCACTGCCGTCCTCGAACTGAATGACGAAGTGTGAGATCTCGATACGGTCGCCAGACTTGAGGACTCGAAAGCTGATCATGTTGCCATTGACGAACATTCCGTTGCGTGACTGGCTGATCTTGAGCACCCACGCGTCACCCTTCCGGTTGACCTCAGCGTGGTTGCGCGAGACCGATGAATCAGTGAGCTGGATCTCACAGTCGGGGTGTCGACCAATGCGGACGCAGCCGTCGTCGAAGCGGTAGCTGCCTAGCTGGCTTCTGCCTTGGAACACCTTGAACTCGGCCATAACGACTCCCCTGGGACGGTCCGCTCAATATCCAATATGTAAGAGGATACCGAGCCCTCAGGTACGCGAGAACCGGTAGGTGCAGAATTGGCCGATTGATACTGGCTATTTAGTTGCTCTGAACGCCAACGGAGAGGTACAGGACGGCTGCAGCGCGTACCGCTACATGAGGGTCAGCATCGGTCAAGAGCTCCGTGAGCATTGTGTGTTGCGCCGTACTGCAGCCTGAGGCTGCTGCGTCGACAGCCTTTTCTCGGACCAGTGCAATGTCGGATTCCAGCCCAGCAGCAATCAGCGAGTCCCAGCCGGGGGCCCCGGTCTCGATCACGGCGTCCAGTGCTGTAAGCAGCACCCGCTCGTCCGATCTCCTGGCGAGCGCCTCGAGCTCGGGCAGCAGGCTGTGCACGTGGCGGAGGATGACAACTCGGGCCGCGGCAGCGCGGCTGGATGCATCCCGCGAGGTGAGAGCTGTACGTAAGGGCTCGATCAGAGTGGAGTCTTCGCTCGTCGTGTCGAGGACGAGGGCGAGCCCTTCGGCAGCAGCCTGGACGACAGGGGCATCGCTGTCAGCCAGGGCGAGTTCCGCCCATTTGCGCTGCTCAGCACCGCTGCTTCGAGCCATGGCTGCAGACCAGAGTCTGCGGTCTTCTACGTGGAGGGATGCCCACGCAGTCTCGGGCTTCCCCTCGGGGCCGGTTGCTGCGGCAAGGATCTTTCCAGGTGACTTGGATGTTGCTGCTGCGTTCAGTCTCCGCGCTTGTGATCCGCTGGGCTCTCTCCGCTGCAGCACGGCGACAGAGAGGGTGGCGACGGGCTCGCCTTCGCCTCGCGACCAGCGCTGAAGTTGCTCTTGCGACCAGCCTCCTGCCACTCTTTCACCGTGTAGGAGGAACATCGAAGCAGCGCGTTGCGCGTCCCCCGCTGTGCTCAGGGAGTCGACGATGTGACCAAGCATTTCCAGTCGTCCGGCTCCTTCTGGGAGAAGGAGTGAGGCGTGAACAGCGGCCTCCCGGAGTCGGGGGTCGGCGTCAGCAGCAGCTTTAGTGATCCAGGTCAGGGCCAGGCTCTGTGCCGGCTCGGAGAGTCCACCCGCGGCGAGGTGTCGTGCTGCCGCCGCGACCAGGCGCGCGCGAATGGCGACGTTGGATGACTTCGCCTGAGCCTCGACGATCGGCCAGGTCGTGCCCGTATCGAGAGAGCCGGGGAGTGCGTCGAGTACGGCGGCAATCTCGTCATCGGACACGGCCACCTTCGACATGGAGCCGCGGCCGAGGTGTTGGGCGCTCAGGAGCTCTTTGAAGAAGGCAGCATCTGCCAGCCCGCCGTTGGCGCAGCGTGCCAGCATCGTGTAGTCCGAGAGCAGCCATCGGCCCCCCGCACCGAGCACGACCTCGCGTAGAACATTGGGTTCATGGCGTCCCAGCGCCGCGTTGAGAGATGCATATTCGGCTGCAGCTGTGGCGCGTTGCTCCTGCTCGAGGCGAATCAATACTCGGAATCGCCAGGCGGCAAGGCTCTTTCCATAGCGCCCCAGGTAGCGTTCCAGGTAGGACAAAGCGCCATCGTACTTTTGTTGTTCCATCAAGCCCTCGATCTTGAGGACCATGCGTTGTTCAGGAGACATGCATCCACTTGCCAGCATGGCGGTGAGCACCGCGAGGGCCAGAGAGCGGTAGAGAGAAGAGTGTGAGAGATTTCGGCAGGAAGACATCGCAGGCACCTATACTTGAGGAACGTTCAGCACAGCTGCAATCTAGACCAGATCGACCCGCTTCCGGGTTGGCTGCAGAGGCAGAGATAGAATCTTGAGTGTGTCAGTGAGTCCAGAACCCATGTGGATCGAGCTCAGGTCGTGGCCGAGAGTGGTCTTGTTGACCC
>CAZEIY010000004.1:20972-30819 GCA_964512375.1 uncultured Rickettsiales bacterium
TGGTTCTCGTGGCCATGGCCGCCGGCCATGGCTGTCGTCCTTCTACTGATGACGATGACTCCAGCTCAGGAGCCGATGACGATGACGATTCGACCCCGCCCCCGGCTCCCCTCGCCGAAGTGATTGGTGTCTTTAATCTCACCAATGTGGTTCGCGGCGCGACCGACTCGTATGTCGATTTCTCTGGGGCGTTTGGCACATTTGCGAGCATTGAGACCGACACGCTGAGTCCAGCGGCTTACCTGGGCTCGTTTAACTACTCGGCTGATGCACCGTTCTGGCTGCCCGAGCTCGGTGGCTTCCCAACCCCAGAACTGGGGGAGTCTGTCATCGTTGATCTGTTTGACTATTTCCCGTGGTCGCCGGCCGAGCAGGAGTGGTGGGACGGTGGTCCCCGAATCGGACTGGGCAACTACCTCTGCAGTCGCCTCGATCTCGAGGACGTCTCGGCCTATCAGGTCGATGACCCCCTCAGCCCTGGTGTTGCTGGTTGGCTCTCAGGAGGCAGTCTCGACTGGCACAACCAGGCAGGAGCGCACGTTGTCGGGTCCGTGTTGGAGGGCAGCGTCCGGCTTCCGCTGGCGGTGTCGCTCGGAGTTCCTTCTGTCAGCGAGGTGCATCGCAGCCCCGCCGCCCGCGATCTTCAGGTGAGTTGGTCGCCGGGTCTCGACAGCGCTGCTGTCTCGGTAGGCCTGATCCGTGAATCAAGGCTCGCTTATGTCGCTTCTGTCGCTGATGTCGGCTCCCACACAATTCCCGCCGATGTACTGCACGGCGAGTTCGGTCCGGGCTCTGCTGAGCTAGTTCTGGCGCGCACCCTCGAGAATCGTCTTGCGCACCCTCAGGGTGACATCCTCGTTCGCACTCGCGAGGAGCGACGCGTGCAGGTCGAGCTGCTCCCCGACGTAGTGCTCGATCCGGCCTTCGGGGAGCCGGGACAGACCGTGATTGCCAGCATCCATTGGTATGCGGGTACCTTCGATGCCACGACTACCCTGGAGCTGGGACAGATCAACACGAGCGGCGGAGTAGATGCCGATGGGGTAACTGTCCTGGCTCTTGTGCCAGACGCCAATGATTCTTCTCGAGCGGATCTGCAGGTCATGGTGAGTCCGTCGGCTGTTCCAGGGTCCCGAGATCTGAAGATTGTGACGGGAAGCGCCAGCATCGAGTGGCCCGCCGGTTTCGCTGTCCTTGACCTGCTCCCTTCTGATGATTGCCTGTCCGCCAATGCCATCGCGCCCCTTGGTCCTGGCTCGTACACGTCGAGTACTGCGGGTCTCAATAACTCGATTTCCTCGGGACTCTCCTGCCTGCCGTGGTCCCTCAACGGAAGCGACTCCGTGTACCGAGTGGAGCTGCAGGAAGGGCAGGTGCTGCTGGCAACGATGCTGCAGTTGGAGCCCGCTGACGGTGCCATGGCGCTGTTGTCCACGTGCGGTGATGCGCTCTCGGCTGTTGCGTGCGCGGATGGCACCTTCGCGGGCGAGAGTGAGGTGCTGAGCTACATCGCGGAGGAGACGGGCGTTTACTATCTGGTTGTGGACAGCTATGTCCCGGCGACGGGCGGGTCTTCTTCGGGTCCATTCAGCCTTGAGGTTGAGGTGAGTGCTCCAGCGCTGCGTCCCGGTTGGATACTGCCTGGCGAGACACGCAATTTCACCCTCTCAAGTGAGAGCCCCTTCAGTAGTGCTGCCCAGAACCCTGCTGCCCTCGATTTCGGTAGCGGGATCAGCGTCGACCAGGTGGCAGGGGGGGGCAGTCCTCAGGTTCTCGAAGTGCAGGCGAGCGCCAGTCTTGCTGCAGCGCTAGGACCTCGCGATGTCAGCGTCGATAATGGTGGGTCTGCTGCTCCGGTGCAGTTTCCCGACGCGCTCTATGTGACCGGTTGGCCGGTCTACGACAGCTGTGCAGAGGCGAGCGCTGCCCCGGCGGTACAGCAGGGCAGTTCGGCGGGCTATGGCGTGCAGACCAGCTCGCGAATCAACTCGGTACCGTGCCTTCCCTGGGCATCGATTGGTCCCGAGTTGTTCATGCCTCTGGATGTGGTGGCGGGAACGAGCCTGGACCTGGGTGTGGTTAGTGCGGAGGACATCCAGTTGTACGTTCTCAGTGATTGCAACCTGCCGGAGAGTTGCCTCGAGGAGGCGGCCGTGGACGAGACGGTCGGTGGGGACTTCGAGAGCATCTTGGACTGGGTACCGACGACCACGGGGCGTTACTACCTGGTGATCGATATGTATGCCGCTCCGACGGACCTGGCTGCCTGGCAGTTTGACCTGAACCTCTTCGTTCAGTAGGGCTACGCGCTCGGGGTCGACCAGCCGCTTCAGTGATCAGGTCGAGGGGCGGTTGCAGACTCGGTCGTTGGCGATGCTATCGCGCTGGCCCTTGGGAATCGGCAGGGGATAGATCCCATCGAAGCAAGCTGCGCATCGACTCTTTGGAAAGACTGAGTCCATACCCTGGACGCTCAGGAAGGTGAGGGAGTCGATGCCAAGATCCTTTGCCCAGGCATCTTCGATAGCCCGCTGTATTGGAGCATCCATTCCTCCCGTTGGGGGGGCGGCATCCAGGTAGCCTGGCGCGGCCAGCTCGTCCCGCGTCGACATGTCGATGCCGTAGTAGCAGGGGTTGAGGACTGGCGGGCTGTGGATCGCGAAGTGGACGGACTTAGGCCCCTGTGCCCAGACAAGATCGAGCAGCCGTCGCACGGTGTTCCCACGCACGATGGAGTCGTCGATGATGACGACGTTCAGATCCTTGAACTCAGCCTGGATCAGGTTGAGCTTCAGGCGTAGCGCGCTCTGTCTACTCTCCTGGCTGCCCATGATGAAGGTGCGACCTGAATAGCGATTCTTGATGAAGCCCTCACGGCAGGGGATGCCTAACTCTTCACCGAAGGCGATCGCTGCGGGCCTCGAGGTGTCAGGAACCGCGATGACCCGGTCGGGGCTGAAGCCCTTCTTCTGCCATTCGCGGGCAAGGGCTCTGCCGAGATCGAGGCGGCGCTGATATACGGTCGTCTCGCCGTCACGAGAGTCGGGACGGCTGAAATAGATGGACTCAAATACGCAGGGAGAGTCGCCGCGGCAATCAATGGAGCGAACTTCAGGGGGCTGCCCGGCGCGGAACAACATGACCTCGCCGGGAGGAATGTGGCCTCCCATCTCGAAGCCCAGGGCATCTAGCGCTACCGACTCCGACGCAACCATTCGTGCGTCGCCTTGTTGCCCCCACACGCCGGGTCGGATGCCGTGTGGGTCGCGGAAGCAGACCAGGGTCGGCTCGCCATCGACCTCGAGAGCCATGACGACAGTGAACGCGCCATCGACCACCGCGAAGGTGTCGCGAAGCGCCGCGACCACATCGTCTGCCGTGTGGTTGCGGCGTCGGCGCGCCATTAACGCATCAGCGAAGATGCACAGCACTGGTTCGACATCGCAGGTGGACAGCAGATAGACCGATCGTTCGGACAGTCGCTGGCGAAGTCGGTGATAGTTCGTCATGTTGCCGTTGTGGGCCATGATGACGCCTGGTCGCCGTTCGAAGAACGGCTGAGCGTCGGCGAGGACTCCCTTGCCAATGGTTGGGTAGCGCACGTGGCCGATGCCGACGTTTCCGGTCAGTCGTTCGAGTTTCTCGTGGTCGAAGACATCCTTGACCAGGCCGAGTCCGCGGTGGCCTGGGAAGTGGTCACCGGCGAAAGTAAAAATTCCGCACGAGTCTTGTCCACGGTGCTGAACGGCCTGCAGTGCCGTACTCAGGTGGCCGGCTACGGGGCTGCTGTCAACAATTCCAGTGAAACCACACATCGCGAGGGGTTATAACTCTTGGCTAGGCTGATGTCCCTACCAACTCAAGATCATCACACCCCACGTTATCCCCAGGCTCTGGTAGTCATGGTGCGGATTCCTGTGGCTGGTCGCTGTAAGACTCGCCTGTGCCCGCCGTTGAGTGATGAGCAGGCAGCAGGGCTCTACCGGGCATTTCTTCATGACATTGGCCGCGAACTTAGCGAGTCGAACGTGCCGATGGATCTGTGGGTCGCCTGGTGTGGGGAGGTCGAGCAGCCTGGTGCGATCAGCACCTTTTTTCCTGACTCCACTCGCTACCTTCGACAACATGGGGAATCCCTCACTCAGAGGATGAATGGGGTCTTGGAGCAACTCTTCGACTTCGGCTATCGGCAGGTAGTACTGCGTAACTCGGACTCGCCGCATCTGCCGAACAGCTTTGTCGAGCAGGCGTTTGCTGCCCTGGAGCAGAAGCCCGGCAGTGTTGTGCTCGGACCCGACCTGGACGGAGGCTACTACCTGGTGGGCCTGGATCATCCGGGTGAGGGGCTGTTTCCCGCGGAAATGGGAACGGGCTCGGTCTTCCGGCAGACCGCTGAGGCCGCGCACGAGGACGGCCGCGAGGTGGTGGAATTGCCGGCCTTCCTCGATATCGACGATGCCGACGACCTGTGCACCTTCTGGCTGGAATTCGGTGCACGTGCGGATGTTCGACACTGGGAAACCTGGCAGTTCATCGAGCAGCAGGGCTTGATCCGGCAACTCGGTGGCTGAGCCCTGTTCGAGCCCCTCACATGCCTCAGGCATACTGCGCAGCATGCACCCAAGAAGCCCAGCTTGCAGAGCGCCGACCACCCTTGCTGTTTTAGCCTCTGTAGTCGGGCTGAATGCCTGCCTTCCTTACGGCCTCGGAGGCACCCTCGGTGGGGAGCAGCTCGCCTTTGAGGACGCTGTGTATTTTGAGCTTCGCGGCACGGATCCTGGAACAGCGATTCCTTTTCATGACATTGAGCTCTGGTTGACCCCGCTGGAGGATCCCTGTGATCGCCTGCCGGTGCTCGTTGATGAGCTCGCTGCGCTTCGTGCCGAGCAGATTGATGGGCTGCCGCCAGTGGACTACTGCAATGCTTGGGAAGCGCTCATGTCCTCTTATCTGGGAGAGGCCCCCTTCTGGTACGCGCAGATACGAATGAAGGCGCTGCCTCGCGACGAAGACGTTCGAATCGAGACGCTCTACCCCTTTCATGACGAGATCTCGCCCGAGCTGGCCGACAGCCCCAACTTCGATGCGGATGTGCTGCTCTACCCCGCGCCCACCTTCGACGCTTGCGCTGAGGAGTTCTCGGGCACCACCAGCTACGCGGCTACTGAGTTCCCGGCTCTCGGTGGCGATGCTGAGCTCGACAGTTACTCGGAAGACGCTGAGCTCGAGACTGTCCTGAACATCAACCTGGAGAGTGTCGATACGGATCCGTTTCAGGGACGTTCTTCGGCGAGCTATTGCATCCCTGCACGGGACTTTCCTCTCCACTTTGGTCTTGGGCTCTGATCGGAGCCTTCCGAATCAAGCGCTGAACGTCGGTTCTGAGCGCTCCGGCCCGAAGGGCTGCCCCACACAGGGGCTAGCGACTTGAGGGGAACATCGCACACAGCGTGTCGCGAGCCATGTCGAGGTCGTTCTGACTCTTGATGGGGCAGAATCGGCTCCTCGGCACGAGGACATAGCTGCTGTCCAGGAACCAACTTGCCTGACCAATGAGGCGCTCGAATTGTACGATGTCTTCGCTGTCTAGTTGCTTGCGCACCAGGTACCAGTGCAGGGGGAGTTCCCTGCTCAGCGCATCGCAGCGGAACCACAGCGTATTGGTATTGAATGCAGGAAGCGTGCTCTGGTCGAAGTCGTCGGGAAAGGCGAAGCCTTCTACGATCTGAGTTCGGCCGCTGACGTCCGCAGGACAACCGCCAACATCGTGCTGCTCCTTGCGGCAGACCTCGGCCATCATCTCTGACGAGGTGGCTGCGAACAGCCCCAACAACTCAGGGTCCAGAGTTGCCGCTAGATTGTCGACGTTGGCCACGAGCAGGTAGCGTACTCCGCGCTCCCTCAGCCAACTCAGCGCACCACTTCGCCGTAGCGAGGGCAGCAGGTCGCCGTGGCCGGGCCCGTACAAGGAGAGATTACCTCTCGCATCGCGGTACAAGCTTGCATCGGGGCGAACTCGTGGCGCAGCCGCCTGCTTGAAGGTGAATAGGTCCACGCCACTCATACCGAAGGAGTCGTTGTCTTTGAGGTGCTGGGCAGTGATGTCGTCAGTGGTGTGTGAATTCATGACGAGGAGCGGGCACGAACCCAGCTCAGCCATGCGCGCCATCTGGAGGGCCAGGAAGGAGCGGCCGGGCAGTGCCTCGACGACTCCTTTGACGCGGCCCCCGAAGCGCGTCGCCATTCCCCCGTTGAGGAGAACCAGAGCCGCCTCACCCTTTGCGAGCAGACCGCGGCCTATCTCAGCGTTTGACGCGGCCTCTGGTCCGCTCGGCAGCTCGGTGATGGCGCCGGGCGGCGGTGGGCTGACCGAGTCCGTCAGCGCGTTGTCTGGGAAGGTGCCGTCGCGTAGTTGTCCGCGAAGCTGCACGAATCCGTCGAGATCGAAGTGAAGAGCCTCGAGGGCCGCCAACTCAACTGCGGAGAGTTCCACAGTCAGATCAGTCAGCCTCGGGATCGGAGCCGCGTCGATCCTGCTTGGCGCGGTTCACCACGTATGAACTGAAGGATGCCCCGCAGTAGTGGCAGCGGTTGGTAGCCCCCAATTCGATGAGGAAGGGTAGGTCGCACTTGGGACAGGCACCCTGGTCCAGCATTTCACGAAGTGCGTTGTCAAAGGCATCCCAGGAGATGTCGCGACGATCTTCGGGTATGGCTGGCATGTCGACCGTGTTGGACAGGAAGCGAAGATGTCCGGTGATCTCGTGCAGGCGAACGTCACCATTCTGGTTCTTGGTCAGACGCTCGAAGACCTCGAGGCCCTCGTTGAGCAAACCATCGTTCAGTAGAAAGATCCCATAGTCGAACCAGGCGGCGGATGCTGAGGTGTCATCGCGGCGTCCGGTGAGGCGGCGGTCTGTGCGTTCGGAGTCATCGTCGGAGCGGCGCTCAGCGCTGCTCCCTCGGTAGGTGATGCCCTGCTCCTTGAGGTAGGTGAGTATCCGGATGGCGCGGCTGTCCGTGTTGAGCACACCGGCTCCCTGCAGTTCTTTGAACCACGCGCGCAGGTCGTCGGCGGAGGAACTCTTGCCGAAGCGCTCGTGCAGGCGAGCGCGCACATCGTCGAGTTCGGTAATGCCATCGAGTTGGAGCAGCAGAAAGTAGCCCTCTTCGGTGACCTGTCCCAGCTCGCCGCCCTGGCGATTTCGAATTGAATACTCGTTAGGATCACTGGAGACACGCTCAATTTGGAGGGTGTCATTGACGCGGGGCACGACGGCCATGGGGACTCCGGGAAACCTGTAACTACGGGGGCCTTCGATCTGGCGGAGTATTGTACCTATCGAAGTCAGCATTTCAGCCCTTTGGCGAGCAATTTTGTCCAAGTACCCCCAAGCAGGCCCAGCTCGAGCCCTGAGCATCCTCGTATTCTTCGCTCTGGTGCCCTATGCCTCGGTGGCCGGTGCTCCCTTGTTGGCCGATGAGCGGATTCTCTTCTTCGAGGCTCGAAAGTTCATCGCCCTCGACCCCCTTGCCCCCTTCCAGCTGCCCCTCGGGGGCAGTGGTACCTGGCGGCCAATGCTCAGCTACGTGTATTGGCTGGACTCGGGCGCTCCGGCCTTCCTGAGTCATGGGTTGAATCTGGCTATCCATCTCATGCTGGTGCTGCTGAGCTGGCGCTGGATGTCTCGGCTTGTAGAGGCTCGGGCGGCTCTCATGGGTGCTGCCCTCTTTGCCTGCCACGGTGCGCATGTCGCCAGCGCCGGCTGGGTCGCGGGGCGAGCGGATCTGCTCATGGCTACGTGCGTGGTGCTCTCACTCCTAGCTCAGCAGCGTCACCGGATTGTGCTGTGCGCGCTTGCGGGTGGTCTGGCGGTGCTCTGCAAGGAGACCGGGCTGGTGGTGGTACCGATGTTGGCGCTCATGGCATGGAGAAGGGAGGAGGATTCTCCGATCCGCTGGCAGATTCCTCTCGTGACTGGCGCTGTCGTGCTGCCCATGTTCTTGCTGTCGACACTCCGCTCAGAAGTAGCCACTTCGTACTGGCCTTCTGTGCCGAGCCTGGGGGCCGGCCTCGTCGTCCTGCCCTCCTTCGCGGTGGAGTTGATAGCGCCCTTGTTCCGGCCCATCGGTCTCGGCCACGGATGGCAGGATGCAGCCGGACTGCTCCTCGCCCTTCCGCTTCTCGTGTCCTTTGTCATCGTTGGTTGGCGTTCAACGTCTCGGGCGACCTGGCTCTTGGGTCTTGGGCTCTCCGCTCTCGCCCTTCTGCCTGTGCTTCACGTTCTTCCCAATGATGGTGGGCAGTGGTACCTGCTGCTCCCGAGCCTGGGCATTGGGCTGTCGTGGAGCATCGTGCTGTCAGATCGCCGTGTGAGCGGCGCGCTCGCCATCGGTGTGATTGCTCTCTTCGCTCTGTACTGCAGTTGGGAGAGCAGTCGCTGGGCGCAGGCATCCGAACAGGTAGATGAGATCATCCGTCAGGCTCGTGAGGTCAGGTCTGCTGCGCAGGCGCCTGCGAACCTGCCTGTTCAGGACCCCAGAGACTGGCCCCACATGGGGCCTTCATTGTGCTGCGGGATTCCGTTTCAGGTCCTCGAGGATCTGCCGCCGAGGTAGCCAGGCGTGGGGCTCTAGACGAGGATTGGGACCCCGTGTTCCTCGTCCTGAACGAGGATCTCATACGCACAACTGTTGCTTCCGATCAGATCGGCGCGCTGTATCCACTGCCCTCGGTCTCGCTGCCATAGCTTGAGCTTGCAGGAGGCAATCTTGGAGTTGAGACAGAAGTTATCGACGCCGTCGGGGTTCGTGTAGCGGAGTCCCGCGAAGTCCGCACGGTCTGCCTCCACCTGCCACTGCATGCGCCAGTCATCTTGTGTTGCTTCGAAGGACCAGGCGAAGAGGCTCGTTCGAACCGAGCGATTGAGAATTCCACCAACAGCGTTGAAGAGTAGCTCCTCGCCGGCATAGCGAACCGCGGCGCCGGTGAGCCAGGGACTGAGCCAGGGGCCCAACTGAAGTCTCGCCGACCAGCCCTCGAAGATGCAGTCAGCGTTCTCGAAGAGATTGCATTGGGCCCAGTGGTAGCGGGGGTTGTGTGCACGTCCCCAGTTGTGACCGAGCATGCCGGGCCAGCCCTCGATCTGCCAGGAATCTTCGCCTACCGAGAGGAGCCCTCGGAAGCGTGTGCTGGGACAGGACGTGTAGACCTTGTTTCGCGGGAATCCGCTGTTGTACATCCACTGGTGCGGGAGGCCGTACATGACCTGCTGGTCCTTGTAGTCGAATTCGAGATCCCAGCGGATCTGGGCTTCGCCTTCACCAATGTTGCCTCGAGTCCTGCCCTCGTGCAGTTCACATTCACCGATCTCTACACCCAACCCTTCTCGGGAGAGTCGCGCAGAAGAGGCAGGACTCGTGTGCTTTGCGGCGCGGTGAGGGCCGCCTCGGCCGGGGAATCGGATGGCCCAGACCTCGGCGAGAGCATCTTCGCCGTCTCCGGAGTCCAGGATGGTGAACTTCAGCCAGAAGGCGAGTTCGGGACGCTCTGGATGGTTGGCCTTGAGGAAAAAGGACTCGACCTGTCCGCCTGCTCCCGGTACCCAGCGAACGGAGTCAGTAGTGGGTGGCAGCCGTGACATCGCGGTGGTGCTCAGAGAGGGAACTCGCCGCAACACGCAGCAGGATGTCGCGGATGATGGTGTGGATACGGCCCTTGGGGAATCCCGGGGGCAGCATCTCTATGACCTCAACCACCGGCAACAAGTCGATACCATCGATTCCTGGCGATGATGCGCCGCTCGAGTTGCTGTTCTGATCTCTGCGTCGCTCGAGACGGCTGAGA